>NZ_PZKG01000017.1 GCF_003034985.1 Cereibacter changlensis JA139 | reverse complement strand
TCGCCCTCGGTCGGGGCGAGAAAGCCCGAGAGGATCTTCATCGTCGTCGACTTGCCCGCGCCGTTCTCGCCGATCAGGGCGTGAACCTCGCCGGGCCGCAGGTCGAAATCGACGCCATGCAGCACCTGCACCGGGCCGAAGCTGCGCGAGACCTGCCGGATGGCGAGGACAGGCTCGCTCATTTCAGCGAGACCCAGGCCGCGTCCTTCTGCGACGAGCGGATGCAGGCGTCGACGAACATCATCCCCTCCAGCCCATCCTGAAGCGTCGGGAAGGTGACGCCCGCCGGCGCCTCGGACCCGCTGCGATGCGCGATGATCGCCTCGGCGGCCTCGGCATAGATGTTGGCGAAGGCCTCGAGAAAGCCTTCGGGATGCCCGGCCGGCGTGCGCGTCAGCCGCTCGGCCTCGGGGCCCATGCCGGGGCCGCGCCGGGTCAGCAGCCGCTTCGGCTCGCCCAACGGGGTGAACCACAGGTTGGTCGGGTTCTCCTGCGCCCATTCCAGCCCGCCCTTCTCGCCATAGACGCGCAACCGCAGCCCGTTCTCGTGGCCGGGGGCCACCTGGCTGCACCAGAGCATCCCCTTGGCGCCGCCCGCGAAGCGCAGCATGACATGGGCGTTGTCATCGGTGCGCCGCCCCTCGCCGAAGCTGTCGAGGTCGCAGGCGAGGCTCTCCAGCTCCAGCCCGGTAACGAAGCGCGCGAGGTTCCAGGCGTGGGTGCCGATGTCGCCGGTCGCCCCGCCCATGCCGCTGCGCTCGGGGTCGTTGCGCCACTCGGCCTGCTTGTTGTCGGCCGCCGCCGGGGCGGCCAGCCAGTCCTGCGGATATTCCACCTGCACCACGCGGATACGCCCCAAGGCGCCGGCATCGATCATGGCCTTGGCCTGACGCACCATCGGATAGCCGGTGTAATTGTGCGTCAGCACGAACAGCGCCTCGGCCCCCTCGGCGGCCTTCACCAGCTTCTTCGCCTCGCCCAGCGTCGCCGTCAGGGGCTTGTCGCAAATCACATGGATACCGCGCTTGAGGAACTCGCGCGCCACCGGGGCATGCATGTGGTTCGGGGTGACGATGGCCACCGCCTCGATCCCGTCGCCCAAGCGCCCCTCGCGCTGCGCCATGGAGGTGAAATCGCTGTAGATCCGGTCTTCCGGCAGGCCTATGGCCCGGCCCGACTCCCGCGCCTTCTCGGGGGTGGAGGACAGCGCCCCCGCCACGACCTGGAACTTGCCGTCCATCCGGGCCGCGATGCGATGCACCGCCCCGATGAAGGCCCCTGCCCCGCCGCCGACCATGCCCAGCCGGATCGGTCCCTCGCGCCGTGCGAATTTGCTCATCTGTCCAGCCCCATCATGCGGCGGTTTGCAGCCTCGTCGGCGCCGCCGACCGCGAAATCGTCGAAGGCGTTCGGTGTCACGCGGATGATGTGGTCGCGCACGAACTGCGCCCCCTCGCGCGCGCCGTCCTCGGGATGCTTCAGCGCGCATTCCCATTCGACCACGGCCCAGCCGTCGAAATCCGCCGCCGTCAGCTTGGAGAACACCGCGCCGAAATCCACCTGCCCGTCGCCGAGGCTGCGGAACCGCCCGGCCCGGTTGACCCAGGACTGATAGCCGCCATAGACCCCCTGCCGCCCGGTCGGGTTCAGCTCGGCGTCCTTCACGTGGAACATCCGGATGCGCTCGGCATAGATGTCGATGTTGTCGAGGTAATCCAGCGCCTGCAGCACATAATGCGACGGATCGTAGAGCATGTTGGCCCGCGCATGGTTGCCGACCCGCTCGAGGAACATCTCGTAGGTGATGCCGTCATGCAGATCCTCGCCGGGGTGGATCTCGTAGCAGAGGTCGATCCCGCAGTCCTCGGCATGGTCGAGGATCGGGCGCCAGCGCTTCGCCAGTTCGTCGAAGGCCGCTTCGACCAGACCGGCCGGGCGCTGCGGGAAGGGGTAGAGATAGGGCCAGGCCAGCGCGCCGGAGAAGGTCGCCATCGCCGTCAGCCCGAGGTTCTTCGAGGCAGAAAGCCCCTTCATCACCCGGTCCACCGCCCATTCCTGCCGCGCCTTGGGGTTGCCATGCACCGACGGGTCGGAGGCGAAGCCGTCCATCATCTCGTCATAGGCCGGATGCACGGCGACGAGCTGGCCGTGCAGATGGCTGGCAAGCTCGGTCACGGTGATGCCGTTTTCCGCGGCCTCGCCCTTGAACGTGTCGCAGTAATCGGTCGAGGAAGCGGCGAGATCGAGGTCGATGAACCGCGCATCCCAGGTCGGCACCTGCACCCCGACATAGCCGCAGTCGGCCGCCCAGCGGGTGATGCCCTTCCACGAGTTGAAAGGCACCGTATCGCCCGCGAACTGCGCCAGAAACAGCGCAGGGCCCTTGATCGTCTTCATGCGTGTCCTCCCTCGGCCGCCACCGCCGCAACGAAACAATCGAATGATGTAATCGTTTGCAATTATCACTATATTCACCTTCGGACCGTTTACAACGGTTTTTCTGCGCCTCATGATGCCGCGGATCAGGAGAGCGGGCGTGCGACAGAAAACGGCGGGAATACAGGATGTTGCGCGGCTGAGCGGGGTCTCGACCGCCACGGTGAGCCGCGCCCTGTCGCATCCCGAGCGGGTGGCCGAATCGACGCGAGAAGCAGTGCTGCGGGCGGTGCAGGAGACCGGCTATGTGGCCAACAGCCTCGCGCGCAACCTGCGCCGCCGCCGCACCGGCAGCATCCTCGCGCTGGTGCCCAACCTCGCCAACCCGTTCTTCTCGCAGATCCTCTCCGGCCTCTCCTCGGTGCTGAGCCCCGCCGGCTACGGCCTGCTGATCGCCGACACCCTGGCCGATCCCGACCCGCGGGCCCGGCTGGCGCATTACTTCGACAGCGGCCTTGTCGACGGGCTGGTGGTGTTCGACGCCACCCTGCCCGACCCGGCGCTGATGCAGCGCGCGCATCCGCCGCTGCTGATGGCCTGCGAATGGCGGGGCGAACTGCCCTCGGTCACCGTCGACAATGCCGAAGGCGCGGCCATCGCCATCCGGCACCTGCTCGAGTCCGGGCACCGCCGCATCGCCCATGTCACCGGCCCGCGCGGCAACGTGCTGACCGAGAGCCGGCTTCAAGGCGCGGCCGGGGCGCTGGCCGAGGCCGGGCTGGCGCTGCACGACGACTGGACCTTCACCGGCGATTTCGGCATCGCCTCCGGCGCCCAGGCCGCGGCGCGCTGGCTGGCGCTGGCCGACCGGCCGACGGCGGTGTTCTGCGCCTCGGACGAGATGGCCTGCGGCTTCATGGGCGCGCTGCAACAGGCGGGCATCGCGGTGCCGGGCGAGGTCTCGGTGATCGGCTTCGACGATATCGAGGTGGCCGGCCACCTCACCCCGGCGCTCACCACGATCCGCCAGCCGCGGCGCGACATCGGCGAACGGGCGGCGCATCTGCTGGTCGACATGATCGACCAGCGCAGCCTCATGGGCCCCTCCGAACGCATCGCCGTGGAACTGATCCGCCGCCAGAGCGTCAAATCCCCAGGCTGATCTCGCATTTCGGAAAGGACAGGCCATGACCGCCCCTCCCCTGCACGGCGCCCTCGAATCTGCGCTCTACGCCGAGGATCTCGCCGCGGCGACCCGGTTCTATCACGGGATCCTCGGCCTGCCGGTGCTGGCCCAGGTCGAGGGCAGGCATGTCTTTTTCCGCAGCGGCGCCGGCGTGCTGCTGCTGTTCAACCCGGCAGAGACCCTGCAGCCGCCGCGCAACCCGGCCCTTCCCGTGCCGGCGCATGGCGCGCGTGGCTCCGGACACCACTGCTTCGCGGTGGCCACCGCAGATCTCGACGCCTGGCGCAACCACCTGCAGGCGGAGGGCGTGGAGATCGAGGCCGACTTCAACTGGCCGAACGGCGCGCGCTCGATCTATGTCCGCGATCCGGCGGGCAACTCCATCGAATTCGCCGACCCCGCGCTCTGGGGCTGAGCGTTGCGCGGTTCGGGCGGGAATCGGACAATAATGCACTTGCGGGACCGGAATATCATGGCATCATTCCCTGCATCCTTTTGTTGATTTTGAACGGGAGTCTCCCTCCACCCCATTAGCCGCAATATCCTTTCGTTTCCCTGAAGATTTACCTCACCTGCCCCGGCGCCCCGCATTTTCCAAAACGCGACCTCCTTGCCTGACGAACCCGAGGTCACGCGACCTCCGCCGCTGCCGCAGTGCCCGATTTTCAACCAATGATATCATGAGGATTTTATGAAAGCTGTCATACTAGCCGGAGGTTTCGGCACCCGTCTCAGCGAGGAAACCGGCATCGTGCCGAAGCCGCTGATCGAGATCGGCGGGCGACCGATGCTCTGGCACATCATGAAGATCTACGCCGCCCATGGCGTGAACGATTTCATCGTCTGCTGCGGCTACAAGGGCAATCTGATCAAGGATTATTTCGTCAATTACTATCATCGCAACAGCGACATCACCGTCGATCTGAGCGACAACTCGATCGAGATCCGCCGTCCCGCAACCGAGCCCTGGCGGGTCACGCTGGTCGACACCGGCCCGGACAGCCTGACCGGCGGCCGGATCAAGCGGGTGCGCGAGCATATCGGCGGCGAGACCTTCTGCATGACCTATGGCGACGGGGTCAGCAACATCGACATCGGCAAGCTGCTGGCCTTCCACCGCAGCCAAGGCACGCTGGCCACCGTCACCGCCGTGCACCTGCCGGGCCGTTTCGGCGCGCTGGATTTCTCCGGCGACGACCCGAAGGTGAAGCGTATCCGTGAGAAGAGCTTGCAGGACGGCCAGACCATCAACGGCGGCTTCTTCGTGCTGGAGCCGCAGGTGCTGGACTACATCGACGGCGACCTGACCACCTGGGAGGAGGAGCCGCTGCAGCGTCTGGTGGCCGAGGGCGAGCTGTCGGTCTATCGCCATGACGGATTCTGGCAGAACATGGACACGCTGCGTGACAAGCACCTGCTGCAGTCGCTCTGGGACGGCGGCGCGCCGCCCTGGAAGATCTGGAGCTGAAACGGCGGGGAGGCCGGGCCTGTCACCAGGTCTTCGACTCGGCCTCCCGGTTCGGCAGCACCGACAGGAAGCGCCAGGGCATCGCTGGCAGCAGCGCCGGATCACCGGCGGCCAGCTTCCACATCAGAGCGAACGAGGGTTTCTTGCGCTGCAACAGCGCGCGCAGGAACAGATAGCTGTAGGCCCGCCGATAGCGCCGGATCATGCCGCCCAGCGTCGCCCGATCCTCCGGCGCTAGGTCGAAACTGCGCCCGACCATCTGGAAGAACATCAGCATGTAGCCGATCCGATCGACCACCTTGGTCGAGGTCCAGTCGAAGGCGTCGAAATAGATGTTCACCCCCTGGCCGCAGAACACGTTGCACTTCCACGAGACCACAGTCCGCGCCCCCGCCATCACCAGCGAGATCCAGAACATGTGGTCCTCGCCCGCGTTGCGCAGCCGGGTGTCGAAGCGCAGATCCTGCACGAAGCCCTGCCGCACCACGATGGTCGAGGTCTGGCTCAGGTAGGTTTCCACATAGGCGCTGGTCAGAATCCGGCGGTCGAAGGCGAGGATCGGCAGGTCTGCGTCGATCACCGTCACCCCCTCGCTCCGCAGCTCGCGCAGGATCCGCAACCGCTCGGTCCGGTTGAAATAGGTGATGTCATCCTCGGTGCGCAGGTGGTCGCAGAAATAGAAGTCATACCCGCGCTCCAGCAGCGCCAGCGCTTCGGCCAGATGGTCCTTCGCCCAGAAATCGTCGGAATCGAGGAAGGCGACATAATCGAACCCGCCCTCCGCCACCGCGTCGAGCCCGGTATTCCGCGCCGCCCCTGGCCCGCCATTCGGCTGCCGCATCAGGGTCACCCTGGCGCGCTGCACCTCTGGCAGCAGCTCGACCTCCGCCGCGGCCGGGGTGGGCGAGCTGTCATCGACGATGAACACCTGGAGCGAGGCCCCGGCAGGTAGCTCCTGCTGGAACACCGAGGTGAGGGCCCGGCTCAGAATTCCGGAATCGCGCTGGTAAAAGGGAATGACGACGGCAAATCTCATAATGAACGGTCCTGAATTCAGCTGGCGGCAAGCCTGAGGCAAGGCCGCTTTCCCCGCAAGCCGCAACCCACGTCTGCGCGCCAATAAAGCCTTACCGCGGGCGGCTTCCTGCCGGGCATCTGCGTCGGAAGGGCCGGAGAAACGTCATCGGACAAGGAATTCTGCATGCAGTGCCCCGGCTGCGTTAATGCTCTTGAGGATGTCGATCATGTCATGCGGTGCCACTCCCAATGCGTTCAGCCCCGCCACCACCTGGGACAGGGTCGTGCTGCTCTGCACCTCGGCCAGACCCTGGCCCTGATCCTGCTGGATGCCGACAGCGCTGCGCGGCACGACGATCGTCTCGCCGGGGGTGAAGGGGTTGGGTTGCACCACCACCGGCGTCTCATCGACGCGCAGCGTCAGGCCGCCCTGCGCCACGGCCACCCGGCTGATCCGGACATCCTCGCCGATGACGATGGTGCCCGAGCGCTGGTCGACCACCACCTTTGCCGTGGTCTGCGGCTGGACCAGTAGGTTCTCAAGCCGCCCGAGGACATGCGCCGGAGAGGCCATTCGGGTCGCGTGGAGGTCCAGCGCTACTGTACCGGAATCGGTCATCCGCGCCACCTGATGTCCGAATTCCCGGTTGATCACCGCCTCGATCCGCCCCGCCGTGGTGAAATCCGGCAAACGCAACGCGAGCCGCAGCGACGTCAGTCCGGTGAAGTCGAAATCCACCTCCCGCTCGACCCGGGCGCCGCCGGGAATACTGCCCGCCGTCGGCACCCCCTGCACAACCCGCGCCGCCTGACCCTCGGCCGCCACGCCGCCGGCGATGATCGTGCCCTGAGCCACGGCATAGATCTGCCCATCCGCCCCGTTCAGCGGCGTCATCACCAAGGTTCCGCCAAGCAGGCTCTTGGCGTCGCCGATGGCCGAAACCGTCACGTCGACCTGCCCGCCCGCCCGGGCGAAAGGCGGGAGCGTCGCGGTCACGAAGACGGCGGCGACGTTCTTTGGCCGGTACTCCTCGCCCGCCACGTTGACGCCCAGCCGTTCGAGGAGGTTGGACATGATCTCTTCGGTAAAAGGCGCGTTGCGCAGCCCGTCACCGGTGCCGTTCAGACCGACCACGAGGCCGTAGCCCACCAGATCGTTGCCCCGCACGCCATCGAACTGCACCAGATCCTTGATGCGGATCGCCTCGGCCCCCGCCGGCAAGGCCAGAAGCGCCAGCAGGAGCAACAGCCGCAGCATCAGACGTAATCCACCAGAGTCAGGCGCGAGATGCGCTCGGTCAGCGCATAGATCGTCTCGAGCTGGGTCTCGGTGGTTTCCAGCAGGGTTGCGGTCTCGTAGCCGTCGACGCCCAACAGCCCAGTGCGGGCGATCTTCAGCGCGGTCGTCTCGGCGGCGTTGCGCGCCGCGGCCGCCTCGATCCGCGCCTCCGCCAGGCCGACCTCTGCCGCCAGGCCCGTGCGGGTCGACTGGCTCTGGACCAGGCTTTCGCCGGCCAGTCGCGCCACCTCGCCGCGCTGATCGCTGTCGCCGGCAAAGACTCCGCGGCCCAGCAGTGCGGCCAAAGCCAGCCCCTTCAGCGTGTCGCGGATCGCGGGATCATTGGCCGTCACCGCCAGCGTCACCTCGTCGGTCGGCCCGACCGAGAGCGGTGCCAGCGCCGCTCCCCCCAGATAGACCGTCGCGGCATAACCGGCGGGGTCGTCGAACCAATCGTTCACGGCAATCGCGAGTTCTGCAGCGGTGGTAGCGCCGAGGCTGGCCGTCTCGATCGCCGTGAGAACGGTTTCGGCCTCGACCACCGCGGCCTTGCCGGTCTCCATCCCTGCCAACAGGCTGCGCCCGGCGAAGCCGGTGTTCAGCGCGGCCATCACCGACTTGAACTGCTGCAGCGAGGTCATCCCCGCCGGGTCGATCAGCGGGGCGGTGCCGGCGGTCCCCGCCGTCAGCAACAGTGGCGCGGTCTTTCCTGCCAGATCGTCCACCAGCGTGAGCACCGATTGCAGCGCCCCCGCGAAGCCCGCCGCCTCGTTGCCGGCGATCTTGAAGCTCTCCAGGCGCGCGAGCGAGGCGTCGATGCTGCCCAGCGTCGCGAAATCGCCGCCGAGTTTGGCCCCCCTGTCGGCGGCGAGACCTGTCACCATCTCGGTCGAGAGCCGCTGCGACTGCGCCTTCAACGCGACCGTCTGGCGGCGGAGCATGAAACTGTGGGCGAGATCGCCCAGGGACACAGTGGCCATCTAGATCTCCAGCAAGAGGGCGAGAAGGTCGTCCAGCGTCTGGACGAT
The DNA here is from genome assembly GCF_003034985.1 of Cereibacter changlensis JA139. Lineage (GTDB taxonomy): Bacteria > Pseudomonadota > Alphaproteobacteria > Rhodobacterales > Rhodobacteraceae > Cereibacter > Cereibacter changlensis. The sequence goes on along the minus strand of NZ_PZKG01000017.1, from coordinate 45,216 downwards.
CTTGGCATTGGCGGCATAGGCCTGTTCGATCAGCAGCATCTGCTGCATCTCGGCGTCGGAATCGACGCCCAGCTCCAGCTCCTGCTGGTGCAGCGCGTCCCAGCGCGCGGCGGCGAAGCTGGCTTCGCTGTCGGCGGCGAGCCGGGCGATCGAGACATCCGACAGCAGATCGGAGGCGAGACCGGCGAAGCTGCGCGCCCCGGAGAGGAAGCCGGAAACCGGGACCCGCCCGGCGGTCAGCGCGTCGTCCAGCGCCAGAAGCAGGCTGGCGTCACCCACCGGACCCGCCGGGGCCGAAAGCCCGTCGCGCAGCCGTCGGAGCAGCCCGCCCTGATCCGGATCGACCAGCGCAGTCACCGACAGCCGGCTGGCAAGCCCAAGCTCGTCGGCCGCGAGGAAGGCCGCGCCATTATCGGTGAACAGCCCGGCGTCGCCCGGCGCGCGCGAAGGATCGAGCGCCGGATTGGCGAAACGCTCGACCAGATCGCGGGCAAACGCGTCGATCTGCACTTGACCTTCGGGCGCAAGCTCGTCGCGGATGGCGAAATGCGCTGCCAGCGAGCCGCCGGCGATCACGCTCGCCTCCCCCGCCGTGGCGACGCTGCGGCCCTTCAGCGTCAGGCCGGAAAGCAGGCCGCCGGCAAGCGTCATCTCCGGCACGATGACCGGATGCGGCGTGAAGCCGAGTTCGGAGGGCAGCCCGTCGAGCAGCACCCCGCCGCTGGTGGTGAACAGCGCGATCTGGCCGTAGCTGCGCTGGACCTCGCGCAGCGGCACGATCGAGGAGACCTGGTCCACCAGCTGCTGGCGCTGATCCTCGAGCGCCGAGACATCTTCGCCGGAAACGGCGCGCTCGGTGATCAGGCGGTTCAACTCCCACACGCCGCGCACCGCCACGTTCAGCGCCTCGACCTCGCGGGCGATGGCGGCATCGGCGGTCATGCGCGCCTGCTGCAGTTCGGTCGCGACGAAATTGATGCCGCTGGCCAAGGCCTTGGCGCTGCTCAGCACCTCGGCGAGCCGCGCCTCGGAATCGGGGCGGCTGGCGGCGGAGATCAGCGCTGTATCGAAGTCCGCGATCCGGTCGAGCAGCGAGCCGGAAACCGCTGTATCGATCACCGCCTCGAGCCGACCGAAATAGGTGGCCCGGGCATCGCGGTCACCGGTGGCGGCTTCGGCCAGCCGTCGATCGGCCAGCAATACCTGGTCGACGATCCGGGTGACCCCCAGCAGCCGAACGCCCTGCGATTCGCTGCCGATGCTGCGCGCCGAAACCTCCAGCACGCGGCGGGCGTAGCCCTCGTTCAGCGCATTGGCCACGTTGCTGGAGGTGACCTCTGCCGCCCGCGAGGCATATTGCAGGCCCGAAAGCGCGTTGGACAGGCTGGCGGACAGGCTCATGTTTCACCTCACCGTTTGATGTTCGTGGTTTCCTGCAGCATCTCGTCCACGGTCTGGATGATCTTGGCGTTGGAGGAATAGGCCCGCTGCGTCTGGATCAGGTTGGTCAGTTCGGCGGCGACATCGGTGGTCGAGCCTTCACGCGCATAGCCGACGATGGAGCCGGTCGGCCCGTCCCCCGCATCCCAGAGGAAGAAGGAGCCCGAGACCGGCGAGACCTCGAAGGTCTGGTCGTTCATCGCGATCAGCCCGTTCGGGTTCGGCACGTCGACCAACGGGATCTGGTAGATCACCCGGGTGAAGCCGGTGTCATAGGTCGCCTGGATGAAGCCGCTCTCGTCGATCTCGACCGCGGTCAGGTTGCCGACCGGCGAGCCGTCCTTTGTGATGGAGGTCGGGGCGAAGCTGCTGGACAGCTGGGTCAACCCGTTAGTATCGCCCACCTTCCCCACGGTCACCTCGATCGGCCCGCCCTCGACTGTGAGGGTGACGCTGCCGGCCGCTGCGTCATAGACCGGGCTGGCGCCTATGGCCGTCACGCTGTTCAGCGTGCCGCCATTGGTCCGCGAATCGTTGAAGACCAGCGTGTACTCCCCGACCACCGCGCCGCCGCTGGCCGAATCGGTGATGACCATGGTCCAGGTGTTGGTTCCCGGATCGGTCGCCAGCGCCGGCAGGCTCGGGGTGAAGGTGACATCCAGGGTTTCCGAAGTGCCCAGGTTGCCGAAATACTCGATCGAGGTTGTGCGCGCCGCGCCCGAGGCGCCGAATTCCGTGTCCACCGCGGGCAGGTTGATGCCCATGTTGATCTCGGTCGTCGGGTCGCCCGCAGTCTGGTTGGCGTTGATCACCACCGGCTCCAGCCCGACCATGGTGTCGCGCGGCATGCTGGCGATGGTGCCGTCGGCATCGGCGGGCCAGCCCATCAGCACCAACCCCGATTGCGTCATCAGCACCCCGTCGGCATCCGTTCGGAACGAGCCCGTGGTGGTCATCATCAGCGGCCTGTCGCCCGACATGCTGTTGAGGCTGGAGGAGGAGATCACCGGCAGCATGCCGCGGCCGGCGATCGCGATGTCCATCGGGTTGGAAGTGGCGATCACCGCGCCACGCTCGTCGATCAGCCGCATGGTGTTGGCCCGCACCCCGCCCGCCGAATAGGTGCCCGAACCGCTGGAGCCGGTGATCACCATGCTGTCGAAATCGGCGGCGGCCCGCTTGTAGCCAAAGGTGCCTGAGTTGGCGATGTTGTCGGCGATGGTGGCAAGCCGGGTGGCGTTGGCGTTCAGGCCGGCCACACCGGCGTTCAGCGAGGAAGAGATCGTCATGGAGGCTGCGCCTTTCTGCAACGGACGTTTGGCATCCCCGAGGCTGCGCTTATCAGCTTAAGATCCGCCTAACGCGATCCGGTTCAGCGGTCCTTGCGCAGCAGGACGACCTCCAGCCGGTTGTTGCGCACCGCCATCGGGTCCGGCGTCACCGGCTTTCGGTCGGCATAGCCGACGATCCGCTGCATCCGCGCGGAGGGCAGCCCCGCCGTTTCGACGAGATCGCGCATCCGCTGCGCCCGCGCCGCCGAAAGGTCCCAGACCGGGTTATCGATCAGGGTGATCGGATAGCTGCGCACATGGCCATTCACCGCGATCCGGTTCAGGGTCAGCGCCAGCGTGTCGGCCAGCAGCCCGGCGATGTCGCGCAGCACCTGGCGCGGCTGGTCGCTGTCGCCCTCGAACAGCGCGACATCGGGCAGGTCGAAGATCTCGATCACCAGCCCCTCGTCGGTGATGCGGGTCACCACATGGCGCAGCGCGCGCTCCATCGTCATGCTTTCGCCCGCCCGGGCGGAAAGCAGCTTCTCGATCTCGGCCTGCTGCGCCTGCTCCGAGGCCTCGCCGCCGGCGCTGTCGCCGCGGGCCTGCGCCTCCTCGGTCGGCTCGCGGTTGGCGGCGCCGGTGCCGCTTTGCGTCATCGTCTGTTCCGAGAACACCGAATCACCGCCGAAGGCGCCGTCGCCGCCGCCGGAGACCCGGTTCATCGGGATCGTCGGATTGAAGTAATCGGCGAGCCCCTTGCGTTGCTTCTCCGTCGTTGCGTTCAGCAGCCACATCAGCATGAAGAAGGCCATCATGGCCGTCACGAAGTCGGCATAGGCCACTTTCCACGCCCCGCCGTGGTGACCGCCGCCCTGTATGACCTTCTTCCGCTTGATGATGACTGGCGCGGCGTTTGCCCCGGCCATGTTTCATCCACCCCATACACACCCGCGGCCAGTCTACACCCGGGGAATGAAGGCGGACTTAACCGGCGGTGGGTCAGGCAGGATCGCCGGCGGGAGGCGCGCCGTCGACGAAGCTGCGCCGGACGCAGGTCTGGATGCCGAAGGCGGCGTAATCGCTGATGAACTGGCTGGCGGCGCTGCGGGTCAGGCCGCTTTCGATCCGCAGCGGGCCGAGCGCCTCCAGCGTCATCAGCCGCTCGCGCGGCTCAGGGCAGCGGGTGGCGAAGAAATCGGCCAGCTCCTGCGCGGTGACGCCACTGCGCCCGGTCAGATAAAGGTCGAAGCGCTGGAAATCCCGGTTGATCGCCTGGACCAGACCGCCGTGCCGCGCCTGCACCAGCGCCGCCGAACGCGCATCGAGCGCGCCGGCGACGGCGCCGCTGAAACCGCATTCAGAGCTGCCGAGCCGGCCGAGCAGCCCGACGAGCCCCTCGGTCGGCTGCAGCCCCGGCAGCAGGAACAGGTCGTAGATCGCCACCGCCGGATCCGACACCGCGGAGCGCAGCGAGCGCTCGCGCCGCAGCGCCCGGCGCAGGTCGGCGGCGCGCGGCGCCGTGGTGGCCACCACCAGCCCGGCCGGGCTGTGCAGGGCCTGAGCCACCTCGGCCACGGCCAAGCCCAGCTGATCCGCCAGCCTCGCCACGGCGGCGGGCGCCGCCTCGTCATTGGCCTGGAACCAGAGATCGACGCGGTCCGCCGTCCCCCGCACCGTCGGGTCGTCCAGCCGCACCCGCAGCCCCAGCGCCGCCATCAGCGCCTGGAGCCTGCGGGCGACGCAGGCCGGCGCGGCCTCGGCCAGCACCGACGGCTGGCGCGACAGCCGCAACGCGGCCTCGGCCCGGCTCAGCGGCAGGTGGCTGGACAGCAGGCCGGCCGCCAGTCCCGCGGGCGAGGACGCGGAGACCAGCGTGATACGCAGCTTGTTCTCGGTGGAGACGGTCGCAGTCATGGCAGGCTCCCCTGTTCTTCTGATCGGCTCAGATTGCGTCGGGCGCTGTGACTTCACCGTAACGCGCCAGTCAAACATCCGTCAAATCGCCATATGACGCTGGAGCGGCCACAACGCTCGAAACGGCTTCGGGTTCGGAAGTTTTCGCTTCGCCGGGGCGCGTTTGATCACATTGCGGGCGCGTGGCGGGCCGGGACTCCCGGCACCAGCGCCGGGGAGCGCCGTCCGCAGGGGAGAAAGCGGCGTCCAGGCGCCGGGCTTGGGCTGCCTCCGGCGGGAGTGTTTGGGCAAGGAGAAGGCAGAGGGCTGCCGCGACCGGCCGGCAGCGGTCCATGGAAATGCCGCAGCCGGGGCCTCGATGGCCCCGGGGGCGGCACGCCCGGGCCGGTCAGCGCAGGCGCTGACCGGCGGCGTCGAAATGGAAGGCGCGGCTGCGGTCGGGGGTCAGCCAGACCGGCGCATCCACGGCATAGCTGTGCTCGCCGAACAGCCGCACCGTCTGCAGCCCGTGCTCGCTGCGGGCATAGACCAGCGTCTCGCCGCCCAGCTTCTCCAGATGGGTGACGCTGGCCTCGATCTCGCCCGCCTCGGTCGAGATCGCCAGATGCTCGGGCCGGATGCCCAGCGTGTCGCTCGACAGGCCCAGCGCCCCGGCCTTGAGGAAGTTCATCTGCGGCGAGCCGATGAAACCGGCGACGAAGGTGTTGGCCGGATCGTTGTAGAGCTCCATCGGTGCGCCGACCTGCTCCACCTTGCCGGCGCGCAGCACCACGATGCGGTCGGCCAGCGTCATCGCCTCGACCTGATCGTGGGTGACATAGACCATCGTCGCCCCCAGATCGCGGTGCAGCCGGGCGATCTCGATCCGCGTCGCCACGCGCAGCGCCGCATCGAGGTTGGAAAGCGGCTCGTCGAAGAGGAAGAGCTTCGGCACCCGCACGATGGCCCGCCCGATCGCCACCCGCTGCCGCTGCCCGCCCGAAAGCTCCGCCGGGCGCCGCTCCATCAGCGGCTCCAGCGCCAGCATCCCCGCCGCGCGGTCGGTGGCGTCGCGGATCTCGGCCTTCGACTTGCCCGCCTGTTTCAGCGCAAGCCCCATGTTGTCGCGCACCGTCAGATGCGGGTAGAGCGCGTAGCTCTGGAACACCATGGCGATCTCGCGCTTGGCCGGGGCGACGTCATTCACCCGCGTGCCGTCGATCCTCACATCGCCCGAGCTCACATCCTCCAGCCCGGCGATCATGCGCAGCAGCGTGGATTTTCCGCAGCCCGAGGGGCCGACGAAGACGCAGAACTCGCCGTCCCGCACCTCCAGATCGACGCCCTGGATCACCTTGGTGGTGCCGAAGGTCTTCGTCACCCCCTGCAGCGTCAGCGCCCCCATCACAGCTCTCCCAGTTTCACGGGCTGGCCCGAGCGCACACTCTCATCCGCGGCAAGGCAGATCGCCAGCGACTGCACCGCATCGGACAGATGCCGCGTGAGGTCCATGTCCTCGAGGATCGCCCGCGCCACGAAGGCCTGCTCGCGGTCGCAGAGCGCCTGATGCCCGGGCTCGTCGGCCATCGAGATGTCGGTATCGCCGCTGGCCACCTTGTGCACCCTGAGCAGCGAGGTCTTGGTATGGGTGTCGATATCGTCCGACCGCGCCGAGTCCGGCATGCGGATCGACACGGCGCCATTGGGCGAGACCACATCCTTCACGAAGAAGGCGGTGTCCGACATCATCGGCCCCCAGCCCGCCTCGTACCAGCCGAGCGAGCCATCCGCGAAGATCACCTGGAAATGGCCATAGTTGTACATGCCCTCGGCGATCTCGGTTGACAGCCGCAACCCCATGCCGCGCACCTCGACCGGGGCGGCGTCGGTGATCTGGCACATCACGTCGACATAATGCACGCCGCAATCGACGATCGGCGGCGTGGTCTGCATCAGCGCCTTGTGGACCTCCCATGTCGGGCCCGAGGACTGCTGGTTCAGGTTCAGCCGGAAGACATAGGGCCCGCCCAGGGCACGGGCCTCCTCGATCAGCCGGATCCAGCTCGGATGATGCCGCAGGATATAGCCCACCACCACCTTGCGCCCGGTCTCGCGGGCCTTGGCCACCACGCGCCGCGCATCGGCCACGGTCGTCGCCAGCGGCTTCTCCACGAAGACATGCGCCCCCGCCTCCATCGCCGCGCAGGCATAGTCGGCATGGCTGTCGGAATAGGTGGCGACGCAGACCAGATCCGGCTTCAGCCGCGCCAGCGCCTCGGCGTAGTCGCCGCTGACCTCGTAGCCCTGCAGCTCTTCTGGCAGGTCCACCGCCGAACGGTTCACCAGCCCGACGATCTCGAAGGCCGGATCGGCGTGATAGGCCAGCGCATGGCTCCGCCCCATGTTGCCCAGACCTGCAACCAATACCCGGATCATTTCACTGCTCCTGCCGTGATGCCGCGGATCAGCTGCCGCGAGAAGATGAGATAGAGCACCATCACCGGAATGATGGCGAGCGAGAGCGCCGAGAGCACGGCATTCCAGTTGGTGACGAACTGGCCGATGAACACCTGGCTGCCCAGGGTGATCGTCTTGGTCTCCTCGGCGGGGGCGAGGATCAGCGGGAACCACAGGTCGTTCCAGATCGGGATCATGGTGAAGACCGCCACCGTCGCCATGGCGGGCCGCACCAGCGGCAGCACCAGCGTGAAGAAGATGCGGTATTCCGACAGCCCGTCGATCCTTCCCGCGTTCTTCAGATCGTCCGAGACCTGGCGCATGAACTCCGACAGGATGAACACCGCCAGCGGCAGCCCCTGCGCGGTATAGACGAGGATCAGCGCGGTCAGCGTGTTCACCAGCCCGCCCGCCACCATCATCTGCAGGATCGCCACCGTCCCCAGCCGGATCGGGATCATGATGCCCAAGGCGAGGTAGAGCCCCATCAGCGTGTTGCCGCGGAAGCGGTATTCGCTGAGCGCGAAAGCCGCCATCGCCCCGAAGAGCAGTACCCCGGCGAGGCTCACCACCGTGACGATCAGCGAGTTCTGGAAATACTGGAAGAAGTCGCCCTGCGCGAGCACGGTGGTATAGCCGACCAGATCGAAGGTCTCGGCATTGGGCAGCGCCAGCGGTTCGGCGAAGATGGCCCGGCGCGACTTGAAGCTGTTCACCACGATCACGAAGACCGGGAACAGCGCGATCAGCGTGTAGGCGATCAGCACCGCATGGGCGGCGATCGTGCGTCCAAGGGGGGATCTTGCGGCCATGCTGTCCTCAGAACTGGTAGCGACGCAGGCGCGTCTGGATCAGGAACAGGTAGATGCAGACCCCGACGAGGATGATGCCGAACATCGCCGTGGCGATGGTCGCCCCCATATGGGGATCGCCGAGCTGCAGCTGGAAGCCGAAGAAGGTGCGGTAGAGGAAGGTGCCAAGGATGTCGGTCGCGAAATCCGGCCCGGCCAGCGCCCCCTGCGCCACGTAGATCAGGTCGAAGGCGTTGAAGTTGCCGACGAAGGTCAGGATCGAGATGATGCCGATCGAGGGCAGGATCAGCGGAAGCTTGATCTTCCAGAACTGGCTCATGCCGGTGACGCCATCCATCTCGGCGGCCTCCAGCACCTCGTCGGGAATGCTCAGCAGCGCGGCATAGATCAGCATCATCGGGATGCCGACGAACTGCCAGACCGAGATCAGCGCCAGCGTGGTCAGCGCATATTCCTGCTTGCCGAGCCAGGGGGTGAACAGGCTCTTCAGCCCCACCATGTCCAGCATGCCGGGCGCGATGCCCCAGATCGGCGAGAGGATCAGCTTCCAAACGAAGCCGACGATGACGAAGCTGAGGATGGTCGGCACGAAGATCGCGGTGCGGTAGAAGGCCGCCATCCGGAGCCGTGGCGAGGAGAGCAGCGCGGCCAGCAGCACCCCGATCGGGTTCTGCACCAGCATGTGCACGAGGAAGAACCAGGCGTTGTTGCCCAGCGCGTTCCAGAAGGTCTCCGACCAGCGCGGATCGCCGAACAGCGTGCGGAAATTGTCGAGCCCGGCGAAGACCCGGGCGCGGTCGACCAGCGTGAACAGCGACAGGTTCAGCGTGGCGAACAGAGGGATGATCATGATCGCGGTGTAGATCAGCACCGCCGGTGCGAGAAACACGGCGATGTGCCAGCGGACGGCTTTGCGGGCCATGTTCCCCTCCTTCATCTTGGCTCAAATATCCTCGGGGGGTGCGGGGGGCAGACAGCCCCCCGCTTCCGGCGTCAGATCACTTCTGCGGTTCGTACCACGAAGCCAGACCGTCCTGCAGCCGCTTGGCCGCGTCTTCCGCAGTCTCGGTGCCGCGCACCACATTGGCCGAGGCGTTCCAGGTCTCGTTCTCGAGGTTCGGCGTGCCGCGCGACAGGATCTGGTAGGTCGAGCGGATCGACGGCTTGCAGGTCTCGCGCCAGTTCACGAATTCCTGCGCCAGCGGATCGTCCAGCGCCACCGCCTCGTTCGACAGGGGGAAGAAGCCCGGCAGCGCGTTGGCGTAGAGCTTGGCGAACTCCGGCGAGGCGACCCAGTTCAGGAAGGTCTTGGCCGCTTCGGCATTGGGCGAGGCCGCGTTCAGACCGATGCCGATGTCGGTGTGGTCCGAGATATAGCACTCGTCGCCCTCGGCCTGCACCGGCGGGTAGAAGGCGCCCATCTCGAATTCGGCGAGGCTCTTGAAGCCCGAGATTTCCCACGAACCGGCGGGATAGATCGCGGCGCGGCCCAGCGTGAACAGGTTCTGGCTGTCCGGATAGGTCTGCGCCTCGAAGCCGTCGCCCAGATAGTCCTTCCACTTCGCCAGCGCGCGATAGGGCGCAACCCAGGGCTCGTCGGTCAGCTTCTGCGTGCCCTCGATCAGCGCCAGACGGCCTTCCTCGCCTTTCCAGTAGGTCGGGCCGATGTTCTGGTAGCCCATCGTCGCGGCTTCCCACTGGTCGTTGGTGCCCATCGCCATCGGGATGTAGGTGCCGTCTTCCTTGATCTTGTCGAGCGCGGCGAAGAATTCAGCCTCGGTCTTCGGCACTTCGATGCCGAGTTCGGTGAAGGCGTCCTTGTTGTAGATGAAGCCGTGGATCACCGAAGCCATCGGCACGCAGAAGGTCTGCGCGCCGTCATCGGTGGACCAGCCCGATTTCGCCACATCGCCGAAATTGGCCATGCCGGGCAGATCGGTCAGATCGGCCAGTTGGCCCTTCTTGAACAGCTCCAGCGAGGCGTCGAACGGGCGGCAGGTGATCAGGTCGCCCGCCGAGCCCGCATCGAGCTTGGAGTTCAGCACGGCGTTGTATTCCGCCGGGGCCGAGGGGGCGAAGTTCAGCTTGATCCCCGGGTTGGCGGCCTCGAAGGCGGGGATGATGCTGTCCTGCCAGATGGTCAGGTCGTCGTTGCGCCAGCTTTCGATGGTCAGCGTCACATCCTGCGCCGAGGCCGCGCCCGCCAGCAAGGTGCTGGTCAGCAGTGCGACACGGAGGGTCTTCATCGTCATGGTCGTCTCCCGGTTGGCGGGTGTTCACCCGGCTTTATTGGTCTCGTCCGATCCGCGCGAGGGCGGGGCCCAGATGGCCGCGCGTATCCTGCAGGGCGGTGGCCGCCGCTTCCGGCGTGGCGCCGGCGGCGATCAGCACCGCGGGCTTCACCGCGCCGCGGCTGGCCTCCAGCGCCGCGTGCGCCGTCTCCGGCGCCGCGCCGGAGATCCCGGCGACGATGCGGGCGGCCCGCTCGATCAGCTTGGCATTGTCGGCCTCCAGATTCACCATGTAGCCATCATGCACATGGCCGAGCCGGATGCCCACCAGAACCGACATCAGGTTCAGCGCCACCTTCTGCGCCGTCGCCGCCCCGAGCCGCGTCGACCCGGCGACGATCTCCGGCCCGGTCTCCAGCCAGATCGGCAGATCGGCCAGCCGCAGCAGCGCCGAGCCCGGCACATTGGCGATGCCCACCACCTGCGCCCCCGCCGCCCGCGCCGCTTCCGCGACCAGCAGCGTATAAGGCGTGGAGCCCGAGGCCGAGAGGCAGATCACCACATCCTTCGCCGTCAGCCCCAGCGCCGCGGTATCGGCTTGGGCCAGCGCGGGATCGTCCTCCACCGCGCCGGTCAGGTGCAACAGCGCCCCCGCGCCACCGGCAAAGAGCATCGGCGTGCGGTCGGGCGGGATGCCGAAGGTGCCCAACAGCTCCAGACAATCCGCCAGCGCCATCAGCCCCGAGCTGCCCGCTCCGGCATAGACCATCCGGCCCCCGGCCAGCAGGGCCTCCGACGCCACTTCGGCCGCAGACTCGATCGCCGGAAGCGCCCGCTCCACCACAGCCACGGCTCCGACATGGCCGTCGAGCGCCAGCCGCAGCAGCTCCGCGCCCGGCAGGGCATGCAGCCCCTCGGCGGCGGGATGGCGGGCTTCGGTCGGGCGATCGGTCATGCGGCGCGTCTGTCCTTCGGTCCTCAGTCCCGTTGACAATGCCAAATTAATACCAATTGTAAAGCCTGTAGTTCGGGCGGTTTGGAAACCGCGTAAATCCGGCGCTTTGAACATGGCGCTTCCCATCTGGTATTGTTTTGGTATCCTTCGCGCGAGAGGAGTCGCCATGTCCCTGTTCCTTGGTCTCGACGGAGGCGGCACCGGCTGCCGGGCGGCTGTGGCCGACGCGTCCGGCCGCCTGCTCGGCAGCGCCACCGGCGGCCCGTCCAACATCGCCAGCGATCCGGCGGGCGCCCGCGCCAATATCCTCGCCGTCGCCGCCGAAGCTCTCGGCAGCCACGGCGGCCTATCCGATCTGCATGCCGTGCTCGGCGTCGCCGGGGCCAATGTGGCCTCCTGCGCCGCGCAGATGATCGCCGAGTTACCCTTCGCCGACACCCGCATCGTCTCCGACGCGGTGATCGCGGTGAAGGGGGCGCTGCAAGCCGGCGACGGCGTGGTCGCCGCCATCGGCACCGGCTCGGTCTTCGCGGTGCAGCGCGCGGGCGCCATCCGGCAGATCGGAGGCTCCGGCCTCGTGCTGGGCGACGAGGCCAGCGGGGCCTGGCTGGGCCGCGCCCTCTGCGCCCGGGCCCTGCGCGCCCGCGACGGCTTCGAGCCCGAGACGCCGCTGCTCTCCGACCTGATCGCCAGACTGGGCGGGACCGACGGGGTGATCCGCTTCTCGCTCTCCGCCCGCCCGGTCGATTTCGCCGATTTCGCCCCCCTGCTCGTCACCTCCTCCGACCCCGCCACGCTCGCCCTGATGCGCGAGGCCGCGGGCGAGGTGGAGGCCTACATCAACCTGCTGCAACAGGGGCAGAACCTGCCGGTCACCTTCCTCGGCGGGCTGGGGCCGACCTATGCGGGGCTGCTCGACGGCCGCTGGCCGATCCGCCCGGCGCTCGGGTCCGGGCTGGACGGCGCGCTCTGGATGGCGCGGCAGGGGGTGGCGGCGTGAACCTGCTGTTCTCCCCGCAGCGGTTCGACGATCCCGGCGCGGGGCCGCTCTACCTGCAACTGCAACGCCGCATCGCCGAGGCCATCGCCTCCGGCCGTCTCGCCCCCGGCGACAGCCTGCCGGCGGAGCGTGACATGGCGACGATGACCGGCCTCTCCCGCGTCACCGTCCGGAAGGCGGTGCAGGCGCTGGTGCTTTCGGGCCAACTGGTGCAGCGGCGCGGGTCGGGCACCTTCGTTGCGCATAAGGTGGAGAAGCTGGAACAGGCGCTGTCGCTGCTGACCTCCTTCACCGAGGACATGCAGCGCCGGGGCCGCACGGTTGAATCGGTCTGGCTCAGCCGCGCCGTGCATTCGCCCTCGCCGGAGGAGGTCATGGCGCTCGGCCTCGGCGCCGATGACCGTGCGGCGCGGCTGGCGCGGGTCCGGCGCAGCGACGGCATCCCTCTGGCGATCGAGCGCGCCAGCCTCTCCACCGCCTTCCTGCCGGATCCCGAGGTGGTGGAAACCTCGCTCTACGGGGTGCTGGAGGCGCGCGGCCTGCGCCCGACCCGGGCGGTGCAGCGCATCTCCGCCGCCAATCTGGGCCCGCGCGACGCGGAGCTTCTGGAGGTGGCGGAAGGCGTGGCCGGGCTGAAGATCGAGCGGGTGAGTTATCTTCCCAGCGGGCAGGTGATCGAGTTCACCCGCTCGCTGTACCGCGGCGACGCCTATGACTTCGCGGTCGAACTGAAATTGACTTGAAAGGACAGATTCATGGCAGAGACATTCATGGCGCGCGAAGTCGCCGAGATCCCCGCGGCCGCCGCCCGCTTCCTCGACGGGTCGCGCGGCGCGGTCGAGGCCGCCGCCGCGGCGCTGCGCCAGCGTGATCCTGGGCTGATCGTGACCGTGGCGCGCGGCTCGTCGGACCATGCGGCGACCTATCTGAAATATGCGGTCGAACTGCTGGCCGGGGTGCCCGTCGCCTCCGTCGGGCCCTCGGTCGCCTCGATCTACCGCCGCCCGCTCCGGCTCGGGAATGCCGCCTGCATCGGCATCTCGCAATCCGGCCGCAGCCCCGACATCGTCGAGATGATGCGCGCGGCGGGCGAAGGTGGGGCGCTCAGCATCGCCATCACCAACTTCGCCGACGCGCCGATGGCGCAGGCCTCGGCCCATACCCTGCCGCTGCTGGCGGGGCCGGAGAACAGCGTGGCCGCGACCAAGACCTTCGTCACCTCGGTGCTGGCCGGGCTGGCGCTGCTGGCCGAATGGCAAGAGGACCAGGGCTTGCGCAATGCGTTGGCCAGCCTGCCCGAGGCGCTGGAGCAGGCGCTGACGCAAGACTGGTCGCCGATGGCGGCGCGGCTGTCGCGGGCGAATTCGCTCTATGTGCTGGGCCGGGGGCCGGGCTTCGCCATCGCCGCGGAATCGGCGCTGAAGTTCAAGGAGACCTGCGGGCTTCATGCCGAAAGCTACTCCGCCGCCGAGGTGCTGCATGGCCCGGCTGCCATCGTGCAGGCCAACTTCCCGATCTTCGCGCTGGGGATCGAGGACGCCGCCCTGCCGCAGGTCATCGCCACGGCCGAGCGGCTGGCGGCGCAGGGGGCCGATGTCTTCCTGACCGGGGCCGAGGCCAAGGGCGCGGTGACGCTGCCTTCGGTCGGCGGGCTGCATCCCTTGGTGGCGCCGCTGGTGCTGACGGCCAGCTTCTACGCCTTCATCGAGGCGCTGGCGCGGCGGCGCGGCTTCGACCCCGACACGCCGCCGCATCTGCGCAAGGTAACGGAGACGACATGAGACAGGCCTACAGCGGAGCGGCGATCTTCGACGGCGCGCGTCTGCTCGACGATCACGCGCTGGTGCTGGAGGCGGGCAAGGTCGTCGCGATCCTGCCCGCCGCCGAGGCGCCGGATGCCGAGCGGCTGGAGGGCGGCATCCTCGCCCCCGGGCTGATCGACCTGCAGATCAACGGCGGCGGCGGGCTGATGGTGGATGGCGCGGCCACGCCCGCCACCTTCGCCGCCATCTGCGCCGCGCATGAGACGCTGGGCGCGATGTCGGTGCTGCCCACGCTGATCACTGACCGACCCGAGGCCACGCGGGCGGCGATCGCGTCGGGGGTGGCGGCCCTCGGCACGCCCGGCTTCCTCGGCCTGCATCTGGAGGGGCCGCATCTCGATATCCGCCGCAAGGGGGCGCATGATCCGGCGCTGATCCGCCCGATGCAGGAGGCCGATCTCGCACTCTACTGCGAGGCCGCGCGGAAGCTGCCGACGCTGATGCTGACGCTGGCCCCCGCTTCGGTGACGCCGGCGCAGATCGCCGCGCTGACAGAGGCAGGCGTGATCGTCAGCCTCGGTCATGCCGATTGCACCCTGACCGAGGCGGAAGCCGCCATCGCGGCGGGGGCCAGTTGCGCCACGCATCTCTTCAACGCGATGAGCCAGCTCGGCCATCGCGAGCCGGGGCTGGTGGGGGCGACGCTGACCCACCCCATCGCCTGCGGGCTGATCGCCGACGGCATCCATGTCTCGGAACAGGCGATGCGGATCGCGCTGGCAGCGAAGCCCGAGGGCATCTTCCTCGTCTCCGACTGCATGTCCCCGGCGGGCACCGACCTGACCGAGTTCCAGCTGAACGGCCGCCGCACCCTGCGCCGCGACGGCAGGCTGACGCTGGAGGATGGCACTCTGGCCGGGGCCGACCTGACGCTGCCGCAGGCGATGCGGCATCTGGCGGGCTTGGGCATCGCGCGCGAGCGCATCCTCGCCATGGTCACGTCGATCCCCGCTGCCGCGATCCGGCGAGAGGCAGAGATCGGCCATCTGGCGCCCGGGCGCCCAGCGGATCTGGTGCATCTGGCCGAGGATTTCAGCCTGCGCGCCACATGGCGGGCGGGCGTCAGGACAGACCGGCCGTCTCGGCCCTGAGCCAGTCGCGGAAGGCGGCGAGCGGCGGATGATCGGCGCGGCTTTCCGGCCAGACCAGCCAGTAGCCGTGCCGCCCCGCGACAGGACCGCCGAAGACCGGGACCAGCGCGCCATCGGCCAGCGACGGGGCGGCAAGGAACTCCGGCAGCAGCGCCACGCCGATGCCGTGGATCGCCGCCTGCATCATCGTGGCGAACTGGTCGAAGACCATGCCGCGCGGCGCCTGCGCCTCGATCCCGTGATGCGCGAGCCAGCCCTGCCAGCCGCGTGGCCGGGCTTCCAGCTGCAACAGCGGCAGGGCGAGCAGGTCCGCCGCCGCCCGCACCGGATGCGCCGCCAGAAACTCCGGCGCGGCGACCGCCACCACATCCTCGCCGAACAGCCGCAGATGCCCCGCCTCGGGCCAGGTCTCGCTGCCGAAATGGATCGCGGCGTCCATCCCCTCTTCAGCGAAGTCGAAGGGCCGCAGCCGGGTCGCCAGATTGATCGTCACCCCCGGATTGGCCTTCAGGAACCCCGGCAGGCGCGGGGCCAGCCAATGCGTGCCGAAGGTCGGCAGGATCGCCAGCGCCAGCGTGCCGCCGCCCGGGCTGGCCGTCACCTGAACCGAGGCGCGGCCGATCAGGTCCATCCCGCGCCGCACCTCGGCGGCATAGGCCAGCGCCGCCTCGGTCGGCAGCAGGCGCTTTCTCTGCCGCAGGAACAGCGCGACGCCCAGCTGCGCCTCCAGCCCCTGGACCAGACGGCTGACGGTGCCCTGCGTCAGGTTCAGCTCGCGCGCCGCCGCCGCCGTGCTGCCGGTGCGCACCACCGCCTCGAAGGCGGTGAGCAGGCTGAGCGAGGGCAGATAGCGCCGCGAGAAAGCCACTTGATGCACTCCCTGCATGAACTTCCCCGGATTTAGGGTTATTCCCGCCGCGAAGAAAGCCCTATCTGCCGCAAGACCACGGGTGCTTGCCCCGCATCGCCACCCGCTCTACCCTGCCCCTGCCCATCGAGAGGACGCCATGACCGACCGCCCGAAGCTCAAAGCCAAAGACGCCCCCGACCTCGGCCGTTTCGACTGGGAAGACCCCTTCCGGCTGGAGGACCAGCTGTCGGAGGAGGAGCGGATGCTGCGCGACGGCGCCCGCGCCTATGCCACGGAAAAGCTGCAACCCCGCGTCATCGCAGCCTATCGCGAGGAATCCACCGACCCCGGCATCTTCCGCGAGATGGGCGAGATGGGCCTTCTGGGCGTCACCATCCCCGAGGAATACGGCGGGCTCGGCGCTTCCTATGTCGCCTACGGTCTCGTGGCGCGCGAGGTGGAACGGGTCGATTCCGGCTATCGGTCCATGATGTCGGTGCAATCCTCGCTGGTGATGTATCCGATCTACGCCTACGGCTCCGAGGAGCAGCGGCGGAAGTATCTGCCGGGTCTGGCCAAGGGCGAGCTCATCGGCTGCTTTGGCCTGACCGAACCCGACGCGGGCTCCGACCCGGCGGGGATGAAGACCGTCGCGAAGAAGACAGACAGCGGCTATGTGCTGAACGGCTCGAAGATGTGGATCTCCAACGCGCCGATCGCGGATGTCTTCGTGGTCTGGGCGAAATCCGAAGCGCATGGCGGCAAGATCCGCGGTTTCGTGCTGGACAAGGGCATGACGGGCCTCAGCGCGCCGAAGATCGGCGGCAAGCTTTCCCTGCGCGCCTCGATCACCGGCGAGATCGTGATGGAGAATGTCGAGGTCGGCGAAGACGCGCTGCTGCCCTACGTCGAAGGCCTCAAGGGGCCCTTCGGCTGCCTCAACCGCGCCCGCTACGGCATTTCCTGGGGCGTGCTGGGCGCCGCCGAGTTCTGCCTGCATGCCGCGCGGCAATACGGGCTCGACCGCAAGCAGTTCAACCGCCCGCTGGCCCAGACCCAGCTCTACCAGCTGAAGCTGGCCAACATGCTGACCGACATCAGCCTCGGCCTGCAGGGCAGCCTTCGCGTCGGTCGGCTGCTCGACGAGGCCAATGCCGCACCCGAGATGATTTCCATCGTCAAGCGCAACAACTGCGGCAAGGCGCTGGAAATCGCCCGCTGGTCGCGCGACATGCATGGCGGCAACGGCATCCAGGAAGATTTCCAGATCATGCGCCACATGGTCAATCTCGAGACGGTGAACACCTACGAGGGCACGCATGACGTGCATGCGCTCATCATCGGGCGCTCGATCACCGGGCTTCAGGCCTTCTTCTGACCCCAATCGACGACACAGCGCCAGAGGCACCGCCCTGCCGGAGCCTCGGCACGCCAGCAAGGACAGCGCGATGCAAGATCTCTTCTCCTCTCTCGGCCTCACCCCCGATCTGACGCAGGGCGGCACGCTCGCCGTGCGCTCGCCTATCGACGGGGCCGAGATCGCCCGCATTGCGGAAACCCCCGTCTCCGACATGCCGGCGATCATTGCCCGGTCGCAGACGGCGTTCCGGGCTTGGCGCGAGGTGCCTGCCCCGCGGCGCGGCGAGCTGGTGCGGCTTTTGGGCGAGGAGCTCCGCGCGGCCAAGGCCGAGCTGGGCGCCCTAGTGACGCTGGAGGCGGGCAAGATCACCTCCGAGGGTCTGGGCGAGGTGCAGGAGATGATCGACATCTGCGATTTCGCCGTCGGCCTGTCGCGTCAGCTCTACGGCCTGACCATCGCCTCCGAACGTCCGGGCCACCGGATGATGGAGACCTGGCACCCGATGGGGCCCTGCGCCGTCATCTCGGCCTTCAACTTCCCGGTCGCCGTCTGGTCGTGGAACACGGCGCTGGCGCTGGTCTGCGGCAACCCGGTGATCTGGAAGCCGTCGGAGAAGACGCCGCTGACCGCCATGGCCTCGATGAAGATCATGGAGCGGGCGCTGGCGCGCTTCGGTGACGCGCCCGAGGGGCTGGTGCAGCTGGTGATCGGCGGGCCTGCGGTGGGCGAGGCGCTGGTGGGCTCGAAGGACGTGCCGATCGTCTCGGCCACCGGCTCGACCCGGATGGGGCGGATCGTCGGGCCGAAGGTGGCGGAACGCTTCGGGCGCTCGATCCTCGAGCTTGGCGGCAACAACGCGATGATCGTGGCGCCTTCGGCCGATCTCGACATGGCGGTGCGGGCCATCGTCTTCTCCGCCGTGGGTACCGCCGGGCAGCGCTGCACCTCGCTGCGGCGGCTGATCGTGCATCACTCGATCCGCAAGGATCTGGTGGCCAAGCTCGCCGCCGCCTATGCCTCGCTGCCCATCGGCGACCCGCGCAAGGAGGGCACGCTGATCGGCCCGCTGGTCGATGCCGCCTCACGCGACCGGATGCTGTCAGCGCTGGAGCAGGCGAAGGCCGAGGGCGGCACGGTGCATGGCGGCGCGGCAGTCGAGGGCGTGGCGGGTGGCGCCTATGTCCAGCCCGCCATCGCCGACATGTCGGGGCAGAGCGCCATCGTGAAGGAGGAGACCTTCGCGCCGATCCTCTACGTCATGGGCTACGAGACGCTGGAGGAAGCCATCGCGCTGCAGAACGACGTGCCGCAGGGCCTGTCCTCCTGCATCTTCACGCTGAACCTGCGCGAGGCCGAGACCTTCCTCTCGGCGGTCGGCTCCGATTGCGGCATCGCCAATGTCAACATCGGCCCCTCGGGCGCCGAGATCGGCGGGGCCTTCGGCGGCGAGAAGGACACCGGCGGCGGGCGCGAGAGCGGCTCGGATGCCTGGAAAGGCTACATGCGGCGGCAGACCAACACGGTGAACTACTCGGCGCAGCTGCCTCTGGCGCAGGGCGTGAAGTTCGACATCTAAAGCGCCGCCGACCAGAGCCGGAACCGGCCCTGACCCGTGACCTCGCGGATCAGGCCGAGCTCGGTCAGCCGGTCGAGGTTGCGTTGCACCGCCGCGCGCGAGGCCTTGGTCTCCGCCTCGGCCACCGGAGCGGAGAGCAGCGGCCAATGCGCCAGCGCCGCGATCAGCAGCGGCGGGGTGCGGCCCGACAGGCCCGCCGTCGCCGCCGCGGCCCGGGCCTGCCAGTCGTCCAGCCGGTCCAGCAGCCGCAGCGCCGCGAAGGCCGCCTGCACCGCCCCGGCATACCAGCGCGCCAGCCGGTCCTCCGCCGGGCCGCCGGGGCGCAGCGCCTGGCTGCCGCCGGTGGCCAGCGGCAGGAACACAGCGCCGCGCCCCTCGGCGGCGGCAAGACGCGAGGCGACCACCGCCGCCTCGATCCGGGTCGAGGCCGCCGGCGCGGTCAGCAGCCCCCAGGCATGGAAGCCGAGCGCCGCGCGGGTGATCGGATGCATCCCGAGCGAGGCGGTCTCGATCTCGGACCAGTCGGCGAGCCAGTCCTGCCCGGCCTCCTGCCGCCCGAGGAAGGCGGCGAGCCCGGCCTGCGGTCCCGGCCCCGAGGTCAACCGCCGTACCGCCCAGCCGGCCCGGGCCAGCGCCAGGCTGTCGTCCTGCACCCCGTCGAGCCGCAGCGCCAGCCACAGCGCCAAGCGGTCGGGCGTCACCCGGTCGCCCGCCCACCACGAGAACTCCGCCGCCTCGACCAGCGCCAGACGGCTGCGCGGGCCCTCGGCAGCGCGGCGCAGGCGCTCGTCCAGCGCGCCGAAGCGATAGGCCGCCCGCGCCAGGTCGGGGGCCAGCGCCGCCTCGGCGGCGCGCCACTCGGCCGGGCGCAGCAGGCTGCGGCGGTCGGCGCGCGGCAAGGGGGCCTGCGCAACCTCCTCATCGGGCTCCGGCAGGAACCACAGGTCTTCCTCCGCCTCCGGATCCGCGTCATAGGGCGAGGGGGGCGTCAGCTCGGCATCGGCATGGGGGCGCTTCATCGCAGCAGGATACCACCGCAAGGCCGGAGATTCCGAGCCCCGTCTTCGGCAAGGCGAGACCTTTTGCCGCACGTTTGTCCTTTACCCACCGGCGCAATGCCTCCATCTTCGCCCCCGACCTGCGGCATGCGGAAGAACGAGACATTGATATGCTGATTGCATTGGATAAAATCTTTTCGGACGACCCATCGCCCTATGTTCTGGTGGATCGCGACCTCAGGATCACCTGGGCCAATGCGGCCTACCTGGCGACGACCGGCCGCAGCGCCGAGAGCATCATCGGCCGGATCATTACGGACGCCTTTCCGGCGCCACCCGACTCCGTGCCGGACCAGATGCTGCGCATGTCGCTCAGCCGCGTACTGGAAACCGGCCGTATCGATCACCTGCCGCTGATCCCCTATCCGATCACCGCTCCCGACGGATCGGTCACCGAGCGCTACTGGAGCGCGACCCATACGCCGATCATGGATGGCGAGGGCAGGGTGGAATACATCCTGCAGAACACCAATGACGTGACCGAGATCTACCGCGAGAGCAACACGCTCGGCGCGCCCGGCGACAATGCCAAGGTGATCCGCCGGGCCGAGGCGGTGGCCAAGGAGAACCTGGCGCTCGGCGCGGCCGTCAATTTCGTGCGCTCGGCCTTCGACCAGGCGCCGAGCTTCATGGTGGTGCTGAAGGGTCGCGACCTGACCTTCCAGATCGTCAACGAATCCTACCTGCAGCTCGTGGGGCGTCGCGACCTGATCGGCAAGACCCTGCGCGAAGGCCTGCCGGAGCTGGAGGGTCAGGGGTTCTACGAGCTTCTGGAGCAGGTCTACAACAGCGGCGAAGCGGTGACGCGGCGCGGGGCGGAGGTTCGCCTGCGGCCGACGCCCGAGGGGCCGGAGGAGCCGCGCTTCGTCGACTTCATCTTCAGCCCGATGAAGGATCCCGACGGCACGCCGAACGGCATCTTCGTCGAGGGGCATGACGTGACCCGGCAGAAGCTGGCCGAGGCCGAGCTGATCGCGACGCGGGAGCGGTTCCGCACCATGGCGCAGTCGATGCCGAACCATGTCTGGACGGCGACGCCGGAAGGCGTGATCGACTGGGTCAACGACCGGATCTACGCCTATACCGGGGTGGCCGAAGGCCAGCTCTATGACGGGCAGTGGATCGACGTGGTCCATCCCGACGACGCGGAGGAGGGCGGCGCGGTCTGGGCGGCGGCGGTGGAGAGCACCAGCCTCTACCAGACCGAGTTCCGCATCCGCAGCGCCGACGGGAGTTACCGCTGGCACATCGTCCGCGCCGTGCCGCTGCGCGACGCCTCGGGGGCGGTCGAGCGCTGGATCGGCACCAACACCGACATCGAGGACCGCAAGACGGCCGAATCCGCCCTGGCCCAGCTGAACGCCACGCTGGAAGAGCGGGTGGAGCAGCGCAACCGCGAGCTGGAGGCGCTGCACGCCACCCTGCGCCAGAGCCAGAAGATGGAGGCCATCGGCAACCTCGCCGGCGGCATCGCGCATGACTTCAACAACCTGCTGCAGACCATCACCGGCAGCCTGCAGCTGGCGCTGCGCGGGCTGGAACCGGACTCGCCGGTGCGGCCGCGGCTCGACCAGGCGATGAAGGCCGTCGGGCGCGGGGCGACGCTGGCCTCGCAGCTCCTGTCCTTCGGCCGGCGCCAGCCGCTGGCGCCCAAGGTCATCAACCTGAGCCGCCTCTTGCGCGATGCCGACCACATCGTGCGCAGCGCCCTCGGCGAGGCGGTGGAGGTCGAGACCATCGTCGCCGGCGGCCTGTGGAACACCTGCGTCGACCCGGCGAATGTGGAAAGCGCGATCCTGAATCTCGCGATCAACGCCCGCGACGCGATGAACGGCCAGGGCAGGCTGACCATCGAGATCGGCAACGCCTATCTCGACGACGCCTATGCCCGGGCCCATGTCGACGTGACGCCGGGGCAATATGTGATGCTGGCGGTGACCGACACCGGCTGCGGCATGCCGCCGGAGATCATCGAGAAGGTCTTCGAGCCCTTCTTCACCACCAAGGCGGAGGGCCGCGGCACCGGGCTCGGCATGTCGATGGTCTACGGCTTCGTCAAGCAGTCCGGCGGCCATGTGAAGATCTACAGCGAGGTCGGCAACGGCACCTCGATCAAGATCTACCTACCGCGCTCGCTGGAGGCCGAGGATACCGCCCGCCCGGCGCAGTCCGGCCCGATGACCGGCGGCAACGAGACGATCCTGCTGGTCGAGGATGACGAGGACGTGCGCGCCACCGCGGCGGGGCTGCTCGCCGATCTCGGCTACACCGTGCTGCAGGCGCGCGACGCCGACCGGGCGATGACCATCGTCGAGAGCGGCGCGCGCATCGACCTGCTGTTCACCGACGTGGTGATGCCGGGGCGGATGACCAGCCGGCAGATGGCCGAGAAGGCCCGGCTGATGATGCCCAAGCTCGCGGTGCTGTTCACCTCGGGCTACACCCAGAACTCCATCGTGCATGGCGGTCGGCTGGACGCCGGGGTGCAGCTGCTCAGCAAGCCCTACACCCAGGAGGCGCTGGCCCGGAAGCTGCGCGAGGTGCTGGCCAAGCCCGCCGCCGTGGTCGAACAGCCGGTCGCCTCTCCGCCGCCGCCGCCGGCCGCGCCGCTGGCCGGGCTCAGGGTGCTGGTCTGCGAGGATGACGTGATCATCCGCATGAACCTGGCCGAGGTGCTGCAGGAGGCGGGCTGCTCGGTGCTGGAGGCCGGCAACGGGAAGAAGGCGCTGGCGCTGCTGGAGACCGGGCCGGTCGACGCGGTGCTGATCGACCTCGGCCTGCCGGACATGTCGGGAATGGATCTCGCCGCCACGATGCGCGACCGCCTGCCCGACCTGCCGGTGGTCTTCGCCACCGGCCAGACCCATGTCGCCGGGATCGAGGCGATGGGCCGGGCGCAGGTGCTGACCAAGCCCTTCGGCGACGACGCGTTGATCGAGACGCTGCTGGCGGTCCTCGGCCGGACGGCCTGACCGCTGTTGCCTGCCCGGGCGCAGCGCTCCCGGGCAGGCGGCGGGCCTAGCGGGGCCGCGCCGTCGTCGGTTCCTCGTCGATCACCTCGCCGGACATCGCCGGGTCGGTCGCGCTCGCCGGACTGCCGACGATCAGCGGCAGCAGCTCGGTGCCGGTGGCGCTGGGGGCCGAGGTCTCGGCCGGCTCGCGCCAGCTGAGGGTGTCGAAG
Organism: Cereibacter changlensis JA139; assembly: GCF_003034985.1. GTDB lineage: Bacteria > Pseudomonadota > Alphaproteobacteria > Rhodobacterales > Rhodobacteraceae > Cereibacter > Cereibacter changlensis. Next base: position 22,215 of record NZ_PZKG01000017.1, on the reverse strand, counting down.
CCGCCGCAATTGTCGCAGATCGGGCCCCAGGCGGCATGGATGCTCTGGCAGTTGTCGCAGCACCATTGCGGGCCGCGCGGCGCGGTCAGCGCCCGGGCCAGCCAGCCGCGCACCACGGCGTCGTCGGCACCCTCGCCGCGCTCCACCGCCGCCATGATGGTCAGCGCCCGGGTCGTCGGGTGCCGGGTCACCAGATCGCCCAGCGCACGACGGGCGGCCGGGAAATCCTCGGCAGTCAGCGACAGCTCGGCCAGCAGCATCCGGGTCTCGTCATTCTCCGGATGGATCGAGGTCAGGGTGCGGAACCGCTTCAGCCGGGCGGTCGGCGTCTCGTCCGGCTCGATCTCGGCGAAGGCCGCCGCGAGGTCGGGATGCGGCTGCGCCTCCCAAGCCTTCTTCAGTACGCGGGTGGCGTATTTCGGATTGCCCTGCGCGATGTAGCTGCGCGCCGCCATGGCGGCGGCGGGGATCAGGTCGGGCGACTGCTTGTTGGCGGCGATCGCCGCCTCGCGCGCCTCGATCGAGGAAGCGTCGTCGAACACCACCTTCGCTGTCTGCAAGGCCAGCACCGCGTCGCGCCGCTGGTAGACCGCCTTGGGCAGCGCGCCCGACTTGCGCTTGGCGCTCAGCGTGCTGCGCGCCCCGGTCCAGTCGTTGCGGTCGGCCTGCAGCTTCAGCAGGATGTCCTGCGTCTCGGGGTGGCGCGGCTTCAGCGCGAAGGCCTTCTCGGCCAGTTGCAGCGCGGTGGCCGTGTCGCCCTCCTCGATCTTCTGCTTCATCAGCCCGCGGATGCCGACGAAGCGGGTGCGCTCGTCGTTCAGCAGGGTCTTGTAGGCCTCGGTCGCACGGCGCGAGTCGCCGGATTGTTCGGCGGCCTGCGCCATCAGCAGGTTGGTCAGTTCGGGCCGGCCGAGGTATTTCTCGGCCTTGCTGGCGCGCGACATCGCGGTGCGCGGCTCGCCCGCGGCCAGCGCCATCATGCCCTCGGCCAGCGCCTGATAGCCCTTCTTCTCGCGGCTGCGGTCGAAATAGCGCGAGATCGCCGTCTCGTCGCCGTTCAGGAAGCGCAGCAGCGCATAGGTGAAGCCGACCAGCTTGAGGAAGATCCAGACCGCCAGCACCAGAAGCAGCGCGGCGATCACCGCCTGCAGCGGGCCGAGGGTCAGTTCCATGTCGGCGATGGCGATGCGGACGCCGCTGCCGTTGTCCATCAGCAGACCGGCCCCGAAGGTCAGGGCGGCGACGGCAGCAACGAACACCAGAACCTTGATCAGGGACCAAATCATCTAAATTTCCCTCACTTCGCTTCTGCGGCTGCGGCGACGGTCGCCACGGCGTCGGTTGCCCCGATGCGCTTCTGCGCCTCGGCGGTCCAGCCGGCCATGGCCTGCTGCCCCGGCTCCGGCAGGGCGCCGATCTCGGTCAGCGCCGCTTGCAGATCGCCGCGCTTCACCGCGGCCTCAGCGCGCGACAGGATTGCGTCGGGATCGTTGCCCTCGCGCGGCGCCAGCGAGCGCGCCCCGGCCTGGGTGCGGACGAAGGTGCTGACGCGACCGGCGAAAGTGTCGCCCATGTCGGCCAGCAACGAGGCCTCCAGCGCGGCGCGGGCGGCCTCGGGGAAGCTATCCTCCAGCGCGGCGAGGGTGGGGATGCCGCCCTGCGCGCCTTCGATCAGCACGGCGGGGATCTCGATCCCGGCGGCGGCGATGTCGTCCAGCGGCGCCGAATAGGCGTCGCCGCTGTCCAGCGCGGCGCGGACCCGCGACAGCGCGGCGGAGGTGGTGGCGGCGCGCGCCGTGGCCTCTACCTCGGCCTTCAGCGCGTCGGCCTGAGCCTGCGCCTCGGCGAGCCGCTTCTCGGCCGCCTCGGCGGCGGCCTGGATGTCGTTGCTGGCGGCGGAGCCCCCGCTCTCGACCTGGCTGCGCAGGCTGGCGATCTCCTCGCGCAGCGCGGCGACGTCGCCCGACGCGGCGCCACCCTCGGCTGGGGCGGTCTCGAGATTCGCGATCTTCTCCTGCAGCGCCGCGACCGCCTCGCTGGCCGCCTGGGCCTGCGACTGGGCCTCGGCGAGCCGGGCGGTCAGATCGTCGGTCGACGGAGCCGCGGCGAGCGTCTCGATCTGGGCGCGCAGGGCCGCGATCTCCTCGGCCTGAGCAGTTGCCTCGTCGTCATTGGCGGCGCCGGGCTGCAGCGGCCAGCCTTCGGGCACATAGCGCGACAGGCCGAAGCCGAGACCGGCGGCAATCACCCCGCCGAGCAGCAGCGCGAAGAAGCCGCCGGCCCCCCGCTTCGCCGGCTGGGCCGGCGCCGGACGTGGCGAGGGCGGAACGGAAGACGCCGCCACGGGCTCCGACTCCACGGGTTCGGGGTTGCGGTCCAGCGGTTCGGCCTCGTCCGGCTGCGCGGGGTCGTCGTGGCGCGGCACCTCATCGACGCTTTCGGGCTTCGGGGTCACCGGCTCCGGATCCGACAGCGTGAGCGGTGCGGTCTGCTCCGCCTCCGCAGGAATGTCTTTCCCCGGTTCGCGGGAATCTGGATCTGCCATTGCCGTGCCTTCCGTTTGCGCCTGCCTCGTGACCGGAGTCCCTTCGACCCTATCCGCTGCCGCAGCCTGTCTCAAGCAGGTGACTCTGCGTCAATAAGCGCCACGATCGCCGCGATCAGGCTTGCCGCATCGGGGTGGGCCGCGGTTTGCGACCGCGCCGGTTGCAACGGCGCCGCGGCCGCCGCGACCGCCGGGCTGAGCGCCGCGACCCAAAGCGGCGCGCCGGGCGCCCGCAGCCGCAGCTCCCCGGCCAGCAGCGCCGCCGTGCGGGGCGAGAACAGCGGCGCGATCACCGGCTCCGGCCCCTGCAGCAGGGCGAGCGCCTCGTCGCTCAGGGGCTGCGGCCGCTGGTCGTAGACCACCGCCTCTGTGGCCGGGATTCCCTCTTCTGTCAGTTGCTTGGCTACCTCGCCCCGCGTCTCGGCCCCGCGCAGGTGCAGGAGCGGCCCGGCCTCGCCCGCCGCCAGGATCTGCGCCACCAGCGCCTCGGCGTCGCCATCCGCCGAGCGGGTGCTCAGCCCGGCGGCGCGGGCGGCCTCGGCCGTGCGTTCGCCGACGCACCATGCGGAATGCGCGGTCTGCGGCTGTTCGGCGGATATCCGCCGGAAGGCCTCAACCCCGGTCTCGGAGGTGAAGATCAGCGTCGCCGCCCCGGCCGGAAGCTCCGGGCGCAGGAAAAGCGGGGCGAGCAGCGGCGAGGTCACCAGCCGAATCCCCTCGCCGAAGCGCTGGCGCAACGCCGCCGCGAACCGCGCCCCCTGCCGGGCAGGGCGGGTCAGCAGAAAGGGCTGGCGGGATTGTGAGGCCATGGCAGAGGTGTTACCTGCGGGTGATCCTTCTGGCAACCGGCGGCCCATGAGCGAAAGTCTCACCTTTCTTGGCATCGAGAGCAGCTGCGACGATACGGCAGCCGCCGTGGTGCGCCATGCGCCCGGCGCCCCGGCGGAAATCCTCTCCTCGGTGGTCGATGGCCAGACCGCGCTGCATGCGGCCTTCGGCGGCGTCGTGCCCGAGATCGCCGCCCGCGCCCATGCCGAACGGCTGGATCTCTGCGTCGAGCAGGCGCTGGCGGAGTCCGGGCTGCGGTTCGGGGATCTGGACGGCATCGCGGTGACGGCGGGGCCGGGGCTGATCGGCGGCGTGTTGTCGGGGGTGATGTGCGCCAAGGGCATTGCCGCGGGCACCGGGCTGCCGCTGGTCGGGGTCAACCATCTGGCCGGCCATGCGCTGACGCCGCGGCTGACCGACGGGCTGGCGTTTCCCTATCTGATGCTCCTGGTCTCGGGCGGGCATTGCCAGTTTCTGCTGGTGCGCGGGGTCGAGGAGTTCACCCGGCTCGGCGGTTCGATCGACGATGCGCCGGGCGAGGCCTTCGACAAGACGGCGAAGCTTCTGGGCTTGCCGCAGCCCGGCGGCCCGGTGGTCGAGGTCGAGGCGAAGGCGGGCAACCCGCGCCGCTTCGCCTTCCCCCGCCCGATGCTGGACCGCCCCGGCTGCGACATGTCCTTCTCGGGCCTGAAGACCGCGCTGCTGCGGGCTCGGGATGCGCTAATTTCGGCGCAGGGCGGGCTGACGCGGCAGGACCGCGCCGACCTCTGCGCCGGGTTTCAGGCGGCGGTGGCCGATGTGCTGGCCGAAAAGACCCGCCGCGCGCTGGCTTTGGTGCGCGACGAAACCGCGACGCCGGTGCTGGCCGTGGCCGGGGGCGTCGCCGCCAATGGCGCGATCCGCGCCGGGCTGCAGGCGGTCTGCGCCGCGGCCGGCGCGCGCTTCCTCGCGCCGCCGCTGCGGCTCTGCACCGACAACGCGGCGATGATCGCCTGGGCCGGGATCGAGCGCTTCCGTGCCGGCGCCCGCGACGGGATGGCGCTGTCGGCCCGACCGCGCTGGCCCTTGGACAAGACCAGCCCGGCCTTGATCGGCTTCGGCAAGAAGGGGGCCAAGGCATGAGCGACGTGGCGATCATCGGCGCGGGGGCCTTCGGCGCCGCCCTTGCGGTGACCTTGGGGCGCGAGGCGCCGGTGACGCTCTGGGGCCGCCGCGCACAGCAGGGGCTGGACCTGCCGGCAGGCGTCACCTTCACCACCAACATCAGCCATGTCACCGCAGGCACCGTGCTGCTCGCCGTACCGACCCAGGCGCTGAGCGCTGTTCTCAAGGACCATGCGGCGCGGTTGGACGGTCGCGCGCTGGTGGCCTGCTGCAAGGGCGTCGATCTGGCGACCGGGCTCGGCCCCACCGCACTGATCGCCCGCGCCTGCCCGGCAGCCACTGCGGCGATCCTCACTGGCCCGAGCTTTGCAGCCGATATCGCGCAGGGTCTGCCGACCGCCCTGACGCTGGCCTGCGCCGACGATGCGGCAGGCGAGGCGCTGCAGCGCCAGCTCTCCACCTCGGTCCTGCGGCTCTACCGCAGCACCGACGTGATCGGGGCGGAGCTTGGCGGCGCCCTGAAGAATGTCGTCGCCATCGCCGCAGGCGTGGTGATCGGCGCCGGGCTCGGCCAGTCGGCCCGGGCGGCGCTGATGACCCGCGGCTACGCCGAGATGCAGCGTCTGTCGCTGGCGCTCGGCGCGCGGCCCGAAACGCTGGCCGGTCTCTCCGGCCTCGGCGATCTGGTGCTGACCTGCACCTCGGATCAGTCGCGCAACTTCCGCTACGGCGCGGCGCTCGGCGCGGGGCGGCCCTTCGACAGCCATGTGACCGTCGAGGGCAAGGCCACCGCCAAGGCCGTGGTGGCGCTGGCGGCGCGGCACGGGCTCGACATGCCGGTGGCCGCGATGGTCGATGCGCTGATCGACGGCCATGTCACCCTCGCCCAGGCCATCCAGGCCCTTCTCACCCGTCCCCTGAAACAGGAGTAAACTGATGCGCGTCGCCCTGATCTGCACCGACAAGGCCGGTGCCCTGCAAACCCGGCTCGACACTCGCGCCGCCCATCTCGCCCATATCGAGGACAGCGGCGTGGTCGAGATGGCCGGCCCCTTCCTGAACACCGAAGGCCAGATGACCGGCTCGCTGGTGGTGCTGAATGTCGACACGCTCGCCGAGGCGCAGGCCTGGGCTGAGGCCGATCCCTATGCCAAGGCCGGCCTGTTCGAGACCGTGCAGATCGCGGAGTGGAAGAAGGTCATCGGCTGATGGCATACTGGCTGTTCAAGTCCGAGCCCGACGCCTGGAGCTGGGATCAGCAGGTCGCGCGCGGCGACAAGGGCGAGGAATGGACCGGGGTGCGCAACTATCAGGCCCGCAACCACATGCGGGCGATGCAGCTCGGCGACCGGGGGTTCTTCTACCATTCAAACATCGGCAAGGAGATCGTCGGCATCGTCGAGGTCTGCGGCCTGTCGGCGCCTGACAGCACCACCGACGATCCGCGCTGGGATTGCGTGACGATCAAGGCGGTGATGCCGCTGGCGCGCCCGGTGACGCTGGAGGATTGCAAGGCTGACGAGCGGCTGAAGGACATGGTGCTGGTGAACAACGCGCGCCTGTCCGTCCAGCCGGTGAGCGATGCGGAATGGCAGACGATCTGCAAGCTGGGCGGCATCTGACCGGCGGAAACGAGGGGCCCCGACCCCAGCGGGACCCCTCATCCACCCCACGTGCTCCCTTGGCACCACACGTGTTCCGAAAAGGTCCCGGGCATCCTGCCCTGCCCCGCCAGCCTAGCCCTGCGCGCCCGCCAGCGCAAAGGCCGAGTGTGGAATGTTTTATTCGAATGCGGGCCGCGAATGAAAACGGGCGCGGCATCGCTGCCGCACCCGTTCCACAAGCTGCGCGCGCCGGACGGGCCGGCGCCGCGGATCAGTAGCGGTAATGCTCCGACTTGAACGGGCCCTCGACGCTGACGCCGATGTAATCGGCCTGCTCGGGGCGCAGCTCGGTCAGTTTCACGCCGATCTTCTTCAGATGCAGCCGCGCCACCTTCTCGTCCAGCGCCTTGGGCAGGATGTAGACGCCCGGCGCGTAGTCGTCGCCCTTGGTCCAGAGCTCGATCTGCGCCAGCACCTGATTGGTGAAGGAGGCCGACATCACGAAGGACGGGTGGCCGGTGGCGTTGCCGAGGTTCAGCAGGCGGCCTTCGGACAGCAGGATGATGCGGCTGCCCGAGGGCATCTCGATCATGTCCACCTGGTCCTTGATGTTGGTCCACTTGTGGTTCTTCAGCGCGGCGACCTGGATCTCGTTGTCGAAATGGCCGATGTTGCCGACGATCGCCATGTCCTTCATCTCGCGGATATGCTCGATGCGGATCACGTCGCGGTTGCCGGTGGTGGTGATGAAGATATCGGCCGAGGCGACGACATCCTCCAGCACCACGACCTCGAACCCGTCCATCGCCGCCTGCAGCGCGCAGATCGGATCGACCTCGGTCACCTTCACCCGGGCGCCCGCGCCCTGCAGTGAGGCGGCCGAGCCCTTGCCCACGTCGCCATAGCCGCAGACCACGGCGACCTTGCCCGCCATCATCGTGTCAGTGGCGCGGCGGATGCCGTCGACCAGCGACTCCTTGCAGCCGTACTTGTTGTCGAACTTCGACTTGGTGACCGAGTCGTTGACGTTGATCGCCGGGAAGGGCAACTGGCCCTTCTTGTGCAGGTCATACAGGCGATGCACGCCGGTCGTCGTCTCTTCCGACACGCCCTTGATCGCGGCGCGCTGCCGGGTGAACCAGCCGGGGCTCTCGGCCAGACGCTTCTTGATCTGGTTGAACAGGCAGACCTCCTCATCCGAGGTCGGCACCGCGATCAGGTCGGTCTCGCCCGCCTCGACCCGGGCACCGAGCAGGATGTAGAGCGTCGCATCTCCGCCGTCGTCGAGGATCATGTTGCAGGTGCCCTCGGAGAACTGGAAGATCTTGTCGGTATAGGTCCAGTATTCCTCCAGCGTCTCGCCCTTGATGGCGAAGACCGGGGTGCCGGTCGCGGCGATGGCGGCGGCGGCATGGTCCTGCGTCGAGAAGATGTTGCACGAGGCCCAGCGCACGTCTGCCCCCAGCGCCACCAGCGTCTCGATCAGCACGGCGGTCTGCACCGTCATGTGCAGCGACCCGGCGATGCGGGCGCCGGCCAGCGGCTTCGACGCGCCGAACTCCTCGCGCAGCGCCATCAGGCCCGGCATTTCGGTTTCGGCGATGGTCAGCTCTTTCCGACCATAATCGGCCAGTGCGAGGTCCTTGACGATGAAGTCGGCCATGTCTGCGGCTCCTGAATGAATTTGCCTTGCCTTACCATCGAAGGGCCTTCGCGGCAATGCAGCGGCCCCCGGCGGCCCTGGGACATTTACACCACGCCGCGGAAGGCCTAACCGTTTTCTGCCGTGCATTTGAAGGAGCAGGCCATGGCGGTCACCGTGCAATCCTCCCGCCCCGCGACATCGCGGCAGGCCGTGGTCTTCTGCTGCAACGAGGCCTACCTGCCCTTCGCGCTGCATGCCGCAAGTCAGATCGCGGCCCTGTCGCCAGAGCGGAGTTTCGATATCTGCCTCTGCTGCAGCGAGGCCTGGCTGGAGGTGCCCGAGACCCTGCAGCCGCTTGACCTGCGGATCTGCCGGATTGATGTCGATGGCGTTTTCGACGGGCTGCGGCTCGATGCAAACCGGACGCATGACGTCTATCTGCGCATCGCCCTGCCGACCGCCCTTGCCGAGGATTACGACCGCATCCTTTATCTCGACTCCGACATCTTCGTGCAGGGCGGCGATTTCGCCGCGCTGCTGGCGGTGGATCTCGGCAATCATGCCATCGGCGCGGTGCGCGACAATATCCAGTGGCGCACCCCGGACCGGAAGCCCGAGCAGTTCAAGCGCCTCGGGATTGCCACCGCGCCCTATTTCAACGCCGGCGTGCTGCTGATGGATGTGCCGCGTTATAATGAGCTGGACCTGCTCGGCCGTTGCGTCGAACTGGGGCGGCGCGAGGCGGCGCAGATGATCCGCCACGACCAGAACCTCTACAATGCCGTGCTGAAAGGCGACTGGGCCGAATTGAGCCCGATGTGGAACTGGCAATACAGCTGGGCCGCGCGGCTTTTCGAGGCGATGCGCAGCCCGCATATCGTGCATTTCATCGGCACGCTGAAACCCTGGTCGGACCGGCATGGCGAATTCTCGCCGCGCTTCGCCCGCAGCTTCGATGCCTTTCTCGCAAGGCATTTCCCGGACCGGGCGCGCAAGCCGGTCAGCAGCGGGCTTTTGCCGGATCACCGGCAGATGCGGCGCATGTTGATCAAGCACTTCCTTTCCGCCGGCAAGCTCTCGCGCTATCTGGCGCAATTCCCCAGCGACATGACGGTCCGCAAATGAAACGCGCCTGGCAGAGAATGCTGTCGGGGCGCCGGCTGGACCTGCTGGATCCGACGCCAATGGATATCGAGGTCGAGGATATCGCCCATGGTCTCGCCTTCGTGGCGCGCTGGAACGGTCAGACCCGAGGCGACTGGGCCTATTCCGTCGCCGAGCATTCGCTGCTGGTCGAGCAGATCTTCACCCGCTGCAATCCGGCAGCGGGGCCGCGCTGGCAATTGGCAGCCTTGCTGCACGACGCGCCGGAATATGTGATCGGCGACATGATCAGCCCGGTGAAGGCGGCGATCGGCCCCAGCTATGGCGAACTCGACGCGCGGCTTTCGGCGGCGGTGCATCTGCGTTTCGGATTGCCGGCGGTGCTGCCCGTGCCGGTCAAGAAGGAGATCAAGCGGGCCGACCGAATTTCGGCCTGGCTGGAAGCTGTGCAGATCGCCGGTTTCACCAGATCCGAGGCGGACCGTTTCTTTGGCCGTCCGCAGGAGTCGGTGCTGGAGGGGCTTGAAATAAGGCTTCGCCCACCGGTGGACGTGCGGGCGGATTTTACCGCCCGCCACGTTTCGCTTCTGGCCGCCTTGGATAAAGGCTGACCGCTCAGATCGCCATGCTGTCGGCAGTGGCGCCCGCTTTCAGCGCGGCTTCGAACCAGCGCGGCTTGCGGCCACGGCCGGACCAGGTATCCGATGCATTGTCAGGGTTCGCATATTTGGGCGTCGCGGCGGCGCGTTTGCGGCCAGCGGGCGTGCCGGTCAGCTCGGCAAGGGAAAAACCCATCTCACGGGCTTTCTCTTCCAGCTCCGCCAGGGCGTCGCGTTTGCGGCGGTCTTCATAGGTGGAGATCGCTTTGACAACCTGGGCCTGGAGCGCCTTCAGTTCCTTCAGAGACATCGCGTCGAGGTTGGTTTCCACGTCAGGTTTCCTTTTAAAGTGGTTCCTATCTCTTTTCCCAATTCCAAAGTTGCGTCAATAGTTCCTCTGAGCGTTTTCATTTAACTTTGCGGTTATTCGCCCGTTCAGCGAACTTTGACCTGTACTTTTGGATATGGGAACTATTTTAACCCACCTTTCGAAAGGGTGAACATGAAAAAGGCCCGGCTGCTTTCGCAGCCGGGCCGAAGCGGAACGGCATGATGCGCGTGGGGCGCGACGGATCAGCGCGGGCTGCGTTTCGCCAGGATGCGCTGCAGCGTGCGGCGGTGCATGTTCAGCCGGCGCGCGGTCTCAGAGACGTTGCGGTCGCACATTTCGTAGATCCGTTGGATATGCTCCCAGCGCACGCGATCGGCAGACATCGGGTTTTCCGGTGGCGGCGGCAGGCTTTCGCCCTTCGCCAGGAGGGCATGCGTCACCTCATTGGCGTCGGCCGGCTTGGAGAGATAATCGGTCGCGCCGATCTTCACCGCAGCCACAGCCGTGGCGATGGCGCCATAGCCGGTCAGCACCACGATCCGGCAATCCGGCCGCCTCTCGCGCAGCACCTCGACCACGTCCAGCCCATTGCCATCCTCAAGCCGCAGATCGACCACGGCATAGGCCGGCGGCCGGGCCTGGGCGATGGATTTTCCCTCGGCGACGCTCTGCGCCGTTTCCAGCACGAAGCCCCGCTTTTCCATCGCCTTTGCAAGCCGCTTCAAGAACGGTTCATCATCATCGACAAGAAGCAGCGATCTGTCTGCTCCCAGATCAAACACCATGTCCTCGGCCATCTCACCCTGCCCAATCTGTTTTTCCCGGCTTCAGGAATATGCCTTTTGCCGGCGCCGGTCAAAGGGGTTAGATCAAGTGCCGGCATTCACGAAGCAAGAAACCCGCTCCGCCATTTCGTCCGCCGTCGCTTCCCGTTTGAAGAAATCCATGAAGCCTTTGCCCGGCATCATGAGATAGGTGAAGGTCGAGTGATCGACGAGATAGTACTCCGCCTCCGGGTCCTGGACCCGGTAGTAGGTCTTGTAGGCCTGCGACGCCGCCTTCACCTGCTCCTCGCTGCCGGTCAGCGCGATCATCCGCGGATGCATGGCCTCGGCGAAGTCAGCCATGACTTCGGGCGTATCACGCTTCGGATCGACCGAGATGAACACCGGCGTGACCTCGATGCCCTGCTCCTCCAGGATGTCGACCGCCTCGGCGTTGCGCTGGTTGTCGAGCGGGCAGACGTCGGGACAGAAGGTGTAGCCGAAATAGACCAGCGACGGCTTGGTGATGACCTCGGCCTCGGTCACGGTCTTGCCGGTCTGGTCGACCAGCGTGAAGGGCCCGCCGATGTCGCCGCCGGCCACCTGGCCGCCGCGGCACTGCGCATAGGCGTCGCTCGCCCGGTTGAAGTAGACATAGCCGCCCATCCCCGCGAGCCCCACAAGGACAGCCGCCGCCGCCACGCCTGCATAAAGCTTTGTCACGTCAGTTCCTCTTTGCCACACCCTGCCATCGCCGATTGAACCCGCACGGGCCGCGCTCTAACAATGGCTCGGACAGTAACTAGCAGTACGGGCGATGATCCTCCAGACCGACGGTCTTCTCAACCGCGACACGCGCGGCGACTGGGTGCGGTTGCGCACCCTGATCCTGCTGCGCTGGATGGCGATCTTCGGCCAGCTGGCGGCCATCGTGGTGGCCGACCGCTACCTGGGCATGGTCCTGCCGCTGGGCCTCTGCTTCATGGCGGTTGGCGCCTCGGTGGTGGCCAACCTGATCGCCGGCTTCGTCTTCCCGCAGAACCGGCGCCTGACCGAGACCCAGGCGCTGCTGATCCTGCTGTTCGACATCACCCAGCTGGCCTTCCTTTTGTTCCTCGCCGGCGGGCTCTCCAACCCCTTCGCGCTGCTGATCCTCGCGCCGGTCACGATCTCGGCATTGGCGCTGGAGCTGCGCACCACCATCATCCTCGGCTTCATCGCCATCGGCCTCTTGACCTTCACCTCCTTCTTCAGCCTGCCGCTGATCCTCGGCGACGGCACCCGGCTGGTGCTGCCGGAGCTGTTCGAATTCGGCTTCTGGCTGGCCATCGTCATCGGCCTCCTGTTCCTCAGCCTGTATTCCCGCCGCGTCGCGACCGAGATCCGCTCGATGTCCGATGCGTTGCTGGCCACCCAGATGGCGCTGGACCGCGAGCAGAAACTGACCGACCTTGGCGGCGTGGTGGCAGCCGCCGCGCACGAGCTCGGCACGCCGCTGGCGACGATCAAGCTGGTCAGCTCCGAGCTGGTGGAGGAGCTGGGCGACCGACCCTCGCTGCGCGAGGACGCCGAGTTGATCCGCACCCAGGCCGACCGCTGCCGCGACATCCTGCGCTCCATGGGTCGCGCCGGGAAGGACGACCTGCACATGCGCCAGGCGCCGCTGGGCGAGGTGCTGCGCGAGGCTGCCGAGCCACATGTCAGCCGCGGAAAGCGGGTCTTGTTCGATCTCTATCCCAGCCGCAACGGCGACGACCGCCAGCCGGCTGTGCTGCGTCGTCCCGAGGTGATCCACGGCCTGCGCAACCTGATCCAGAACGCGGTCGACTTCTCGCGCTCGACGGTCTGGATCGACGGCGAATGGACCCGCGACACCATCACGATCCGCATCGTCGACGACGGCGAGGGCTACCCGGCGCAGATCATCGGCCGGATCGGCGACCCCTTCGTGCGGCAGCGGCGCAGCGATCAGGACATGACCCGCCGCCCCGGCTACGAGGGCATGGGCCTTGGCCTGTTCATCGCCAAGACCCTGCTGGAACGCTCCGGCGCCGAGCTCAGCTTCGCAAATGCCGCCGATCCCTTCCTGACGAGCGAGGAGCGGCCCGAGCGTTGCGGCGCCATCGTCGAGGTGATCTGGCCGGTCGACCGCTTGGTGGTCGCCCCCTACCGGCCGCTCGGCGAGAACACCCTGATCCAGAGCTGAACCCCGCGGCGCGAGATCCCTGCGCGCTTCCGCCGCAGGATTAACTGACTCTTAAACTTTGGTCCCGATGCTCTGCGGCAACAGCTGGGCTTTGGCCGGAGTGACGTCAGTGCTGACAGAATGGACATGGGGCCTCGAACCTCTGGTCATCGCCGTCCTGGCCGCCTGCGCCGGAATCGTCGGCATGGCGCTGCTGCATTCCGGCGGCAAGGCCCGGCGCAACGCGATCTTCACCGAGCAGGAGGGCGAGACCGTCTTCCTCTTCGACGGCGAGACGCTGGTCGACGCGACCCCCGGCGCCCGCGCCCTGCTGTCATTGAGCCCCGCGGGCGGCGAGGCTTGGGCCCGGCTCGTCGCCTATGCCGCGCCGCGTTTTCCCGGTTTCGAGCAACAGATCGCCGGGCTGACGCTGCAGGGCCGCGCCGTGATGAGCACGGGCGAGGCCGAGGGCGAGCCGCTGACCCTGCAGGCGGAGCTTTGCGGCGGCCTGTTGCGCCTGACGCTGAGCGATGCCGGCGGCGCCGACCCGCCGCGCTTCGACCATCTGGCCCAGCGGGCCATGGCGGAGGAGCTGACCCAGCTGCGCGACACCGTGGCCCATGCTCCGCTGCTGATCTGGCGCGAACAGGCCGACGGGGCGGTGGTCTGGGCCAATGCCGCCTATCTGCTGCAATCGGCGCATCACCTCGCCCCCGGCCAAGATCTGGGCTGGCCCCTGCCCCGGCTGTTCGAGCGGACAGCGACCGGCCAGGGCGCCGCGCGGCAGCGCCAGCGACTCGACCGGCCCGACGCCGGGCGCTGGTTCGACCTCGTCAGCCTGCCGGAAGGCGCCGGCCGGCTGCTCTACGCCCTGCCCGCCGACGCCGCCGTGCAGGCCGAGGACAGCCTGCGCGACTTCATGCAGACGCTGACCAAGACCTTCGCGCATCTGCCGATCGGCCTTGCGATCTTCGACCAGCAGCGCCAGCTGGCCCTGCTCAACCCGGCGCTGCTGGATCTCACCGGCCTGCCGCCCGATTTCCTGTCGCTGCGCCCGCGGCTCTTCGCCTTCCTCGACGCCATGCGCGACAACCAGATGATCCCCGAGCCGCGCGACTACCGCAGTTGGCGCAAGCAGATGCTGGCGCTGGAAAAACAGGCCTCCGCCGGCCTCTATCAGGAGACCTGGAGCCTCGCCTCCGGCCAGACCTACCGGGTGATCGGCCGGCCACATCCCAACGGCGCGCTGGCGCTGATGTTCGAGGACATCTCGAACGAGATGTCGCGCACCCGCCGCTACCGCGCCGATCTCGAGCTCGGACAGGCGGTGATCGACGCCCTGGACGAGGCGATCGCCGTCTTCTCGGCCTCGGGCCAGCTGGTGATGTCGAACGCCGCCTATGCCGCGCTCTGGGGCCATGACCCCGGCGCCCGGCTGGGATCGAAGGGCATCGCCCAGATCTGCGCCCATTGGCGCAGCCTCTCCGCCGCCGCGCCGCTCTGGGCCGAGGTCGAGCAGTTCATCGGCGCCCTCGGCCGGCGCGCCGCCTGGTCGGGCGAGGCACGGCTCACCGACGGGCGGTTGATCGCCTGCCGCTTCGCCCCGCTCACCGGCGGCGCCACGCTGGCGGCCTTCCGCCTCGTCGCCCCCGATGGACCGGCGCTGAACCTCGCCAGCCGCCGGCTCACCGCCTGAACCGTCTTGCAGCCCGCGGCCGGCGCGGTCATGGTCGCGCCATGCCGACAGATGTCCCGCTCTCGCTTTCCCTGGCCTCGGAAGAGGAAACCGCACGGCTCGGCGCCGTGCTCGCGACCCTGCTGCGGCCGGGCGATACGGTCCTGCTCGAAGGGCCGATCGGGGCCGGCAAGACCCATCTCGCTCGCGCGCTGATCCAGACGCGGCTCGGCCATGCCGAGGATGTGCCCTCGCCGACCTTCACCCTGGTGCAGACCTACGAGACCCCGGAGACCGAGATCTGGCATGCCGACCTCTACCGCCTGACCCATCCCGACGAGGCGCTGGAACTGGGGCTGGAAGCCGCTTTCGACACCGCGATCTGCCTCGTCGAATGGCCCGACCGGCTCGGCGCACAGGCGCCGCAAGACGCCCTGCGGCTCACGCTCCGCGCCGAGGGCGAGGGGCGGCAGGCGGTTCTCACCGGCGGGCGCGAAGGTCTGCGGGCCGAGATAGAGCGGGAATTCGATGCCCGGACCTGACCGCCAGAGCCTTTCCGAGGCCTTCCTGCAGGGCATCGGTTGGGGTGCGGCAGATCGTCGCTTCCTCGCCGGAGACGCCTCGGATCGGCGCTATGACCGGCTGATCCGCGGCGAAACCACCGCCGTGCTGATGGATGCGCCTCCCGGACAGGGAGATGATTCGGCGGCCTTCGTCGCCATCGACCGCCATCTGCGCGGCCTCGGCCTCTCGGCGCCCGAGATCTTCGCAGAAGATCTGTCCACCGGCTTCCTGCTGCTCGAGGATCTGGGCGACGCGCTCTATGCCCGCCATCTCGCCGGCGCCCCGGCGGACGAGGCCGAACTCTACGCCGCCGCGACCGACGTGCTCCTGCACCTGCAGCGCGCGCCCGTCCCGCCCGGCCTGCCCGATCTGACCGCCGCCGACTGGGCCGAGGCCGCCGCCTTCGCGCCCGACTGGTATGGCCGCGCCGCCGGGGGCCCCACCCGCAGCCCCGCCTTCACCGCCACGTTGACGGACCTGCTGCAGCGCCATGCCGACGGGCCACGCGTGCTGATCCTGCGCGACTATCACGCCGAAAACCTGCTCTGGCTCCCGAGCCGAGCCGGGATCGCCCGGGTCGGGCTCCTGGACTTCCAGCTCGCGCAGAACGGCCAGCCCGGCTACGATCTGGTCTCGCTCTTGCAGGACGCCAGACGCGACGTGCCCGAGGCGCTGGAGCAGCGGATGATCCGCCGCTTCGCCACCGCGACCCGCCAGCCCGAGGCGGCGTTCGCCGCCGCCTATGCCGTGCTCGGCGCCCAGCGCGCCCTGCGGATCCTCGGCATCTTCGCCCGGCTCTGCCTGCAGGGCGGCAAGCCGCAGTATGTCGCGCTGATCCCGCGGGTCTGGGGCCAGCTGCAGCGCAACCTCGCCCATCCGGCGCTGGCGCCACTCGCCGCGCTCTGCGCAGACCTGCTGCCCGCGCCCACTGACGACGTTCTGGAAAGGATCCGCGCCCGATGCGCCAGCTTCCCGACGCGCTGATGCTGTTCGCCGCCGGTCTCGGCACGCGGATGGGCGCGCTGACCGCGACGCAGCCCAAGCCGATGATCCCGGTGGTCGGCAGGCCGCTGATCGACCATGCGCTGGCGCTGGTCGAGGCGGCAGGCATCGCCCGCACCGTGGTCAACACCCATTACCGCCCCGAACCGCTGCGGGCGCATCTCGCCGACCGCCGCGTCACCCTCTCGCACGAGCCCGCGCTCCTGGAGACCGGCGGCGGCCTGCGCAAGGCGCTGCCCCTGTTGGGCGAGGGCCCGGTCTTCACCCTGAACAGCGATGCGGTCTGGACCGGGGCGAACCCGCTCACCGAGCTGCGCGACGGCTGGTCCGACGGGATGGACGCGCTGCTGCTGCTCCTGCCGGCGGAGCAGGCCTCCGGCCATCCCGGCACGGGGGATTTCCTGCTCGATGCCGAAGGCCGCATCACCCGCGCCCAGGGCCGGCCCGGCCTCGTCTATCTCGGCGCGCAGATCCTGCGCACCGACCGGCTGGCAGGCGTGGCCGCCGAGGCCTTCTCGCTCAACCTGCTCTGGGACGCGATGATCGCCGAGGGCCGCGCCTTCGGGCTGATCCATCGCGGCGGCTGGTGCGATGTCGGTCGGCCCGAGGGCATCGCCGAGGCCGAGGCCCTGCTGGAGCGCGCCGATGTTTGACAACCCCGGCCCGCGTATCTTCGCCCTGCCGCCCGGCGTCGATTTCCCCGAACGGCTGGTCGCCGGCCTGCGCGCCCGCATGGCCGGTCAGCCGCCCGAGGCGATGGCGGGAGTGCTGCTCTACGTCAACACCCAGCGGATGCGGCGGCGGATCGTGGAGCTGTTCACCGCCGAGGGGGCGAGCTTCCTGCCGCGTCTGCGGCTCGTCACCGATGTCGCCGCCCTGCCCGGCCTGCCTGCCGCCGTCCCGCCGCTGCGGCGGCGGCTGCAGCTGACCCAGCTGATCGGGCGGCTGCTCGACGCGCAGCCCGATCTCGCCCCGCGCTCGGCGCTCTTCGATCTGGCCGACAGTCTTGCCACACTGATGGACGAGATGCAGGGCGAAGGTGTGCCGCCCTCGGCCATCGCCGCGCTCGACGTGTCGGACCATTCTGCGCATTGGCACCGGACGCAGTCCTTCATGGGCATCGTCGCGCCCTTCTTCGAGGGCGAGGAAGCGCCGGATTCGCAGCAGCGTCAGCGCATGGCGGTGGAGCGGCTCTCGACCCTCTGGCAGTCGGCGCCGCCGCAGGGCTCGGTGATCGTCGCGGGCTCCACCGGCTCGCGCGGCACCACGGCGCTGTTCATGCAGGCGGTGGCGGCGCTGCCGCAGGGCGCGCTGGTGCTGCCCGGCTATGATTTCGACCTGCCGGCGCCGGTCTGGGACGGGCTCGCCGATGCGATGACCGCCGAGGATCACCCGCAATACCGTTTCCACAAGATCCTGACCATGCTCGGCGCCACGCCCGCCGAGGTGCAGCGCTGGATCGGCGACGAAGCCCCCTGCCCTGCCCGCAACCGTCTGATTTCTCTGTCTCTTCGTCCCGCGCCGGTCACCGATCAATGGCTGACCGAAGGCCGGCTGCTGACCGATCTGGCCGAAGCCGCCCGCGACATGACGCTGATCGAGGCGCCGGGTCCGCGCGCCGAGGCGATGGCCGTCGCCATGCTGATGCGCAAGGCGGCGGAGGACGGGCGGCGTGTGGCGCTCATCACCCCCGACCGCGGACTGACGCGGCAGGTGACGGCGGCGCTCGACCGCTGGGGCATCCTGCCCGACGATTCCGCCGGTCGCCCGCTGCCGCTTTCACCGCCCGGGCGTTTCCTGCGCCACATCACCCGGCTCTTCGGTCAGCGCCTGACCGGCGAGGCGCTGCTGACGCTGCTGAAGCACCCGCTGACCGCCACCGGCGCCGATCGCGGCAACCACCTGCGCTGGACCCGCGATCTGGAGCTGGAGTTTCGCCGCAACGGCCCGCCTTTCCCGACCGGCGAAACGCTGGCCACCTGGGCGGCGACGCGGCCGCAGGACGGCATCGCCGATTGGGCGCGCTGGCTGGGCGAGGTCTTCGCCGGCGTGGAAGAGGCCGGGACGCGCAGCCTCACCGATCACGTCACCGCCCATCTGGCGCTGGCCGAGGCGCTGGCCACCGGACCGGGCGGCGCGGACAGCGGCGAGCTGTGGCTGAAGGAGGCGGGCGAGGCGGCGCAGGCCAAGGTGGCCGAGCTCGTGGCCGAAGCGGAGCAGGGCGGCGATCTGACCCCCGCCGATTATGGCGATCTCTTCGATGCGATCCTCTCCACCGGCGAGGTGCGCGACCCGACGCAACCGCATCCCGACCTGATGATCTGGGGCACGCTGGAAGCGCGGGTGCAGGGCGCGGATCTGGTGATCCTCGGCGGGCTGAACGACGGCATCTGGCCGCAACTGCCGCCGCCCGACCCGTGGCTGAACCGGCAGATGCGGCTGAAGGCCGGGCTGCTGCTGCCCGAACGCCGCATCGGCCTTTCGGCGCATGACTACCAGCAGGCCATCGCCGCGCCCGAGGTGGTGCTGACCCGCGCCATCCGCGACGCCGAGGCCGAGACCGTGCCCTCGCGCTGGCTCAACCGCCTGATGAACCTGATGAGCGGGCTGGGCGAGCAGGGCGGGCCGGAGGCTCTGGCCGGGATGCGTGCGCGCGGCCATGAATGGCTGGCGCTGGCGGCGGCGCTGGAAACCCCGGCGCATGAAGTCCCGCTGGCCAGGCGTCCCGCGCCACGGCCCCCGATCGCGGCGCGGCCGCAGAAGCTGGCGGTCACCGGCATCAGGACGCTGATCCGCGACCCCTATGCGATCTACGCCCGCCACATCCTGCGGCTCTTCGCGCTCGACCCGCTGAGACAGGCCCCCGACGCGCGGCTGCGCGGCTCGATCCTGCACAGCGTGCTCGAAGATTTCGTGAAGACCCGCCGCCCCGACGCGCCCGAGACCCGCGACGAGGCCCGCGCCCGGCTGATGCGGATCGCCGATGCGGTTCTGGCGAAGGATACGCCCTGGCCCGCCGCCCGCGCGCTGTGGCGGGCCAGGCTGGAACGCGCCGCCGATTTCTTCCTCGACGCCGAGGCCGCCAGCGGCGGCACGCCAGTGATCCTCGAGGAGCAGGGCCGCGTGGCGCTCGGCCCCTTGCCCTTCACCCTCACCGCCAAGCCCGACCGCATCGACCTTCTGGCCGACGGGCGGTTGCATATCCTCGACTACAAGACCGGCACGCCGCCGACGAAAAAGCAGCAGGCGCAGTTCGACAAGCAGCTGCTCTTGGAGGCCGCGATGGCCGAACGCGGCGGCTTCAAGGGGTTGGAGACGGCGGAGGTGGCGAAGATCAGCTACATCGGTCTCGGCACCTCGCCGAAGATCGAGGAAACCGCGCTCGATCCCGAGATGCTCGGCAAGGTCTGGGAGGATCTGCACCGGCTGATCGGCCGCTATCTCTCGGCGGAACAGGGCTATGCCTCGCGCCGCGCCATGTTCGGCGAGCGCTTCCCCGGCGATTACGACCATCTCGCCCGCTTCGGCGAATGGGAGATGAGCGACCCGCCCGAACCACAGGATGTGCCATGAGGGATGACGCCAGCGAACGGCAGGTGCAGGCGGCCAACCCGCGCGCCTCGACATGGCTTTCGGCCAATGCGGGCTCAGGCAAGACCCGGGTGCTGACCGACCGGGTGGCGCGGTTGCTGCTCGATGGGGTGGAGCCGCAGCGCATCCTCTGCCTCACCTATACCAAGGCCGCGGCATCGGAGATGCAGAACCGCCTGTTCCGCCGTCTGGGCGAATGGGCCATGCTGGGCGATACGCCGCTGCGCGCGGCGCTGGACGACCTCGGGCTCGACGGGCTGCAGGACGAGACGCTGGTGAACGCGCGGCGGCTCTTCGCCCGCGCCATCGAGACGCCGGGCGGGCTGCGCATCCAGACCATCCACTCCTTCTGCGCTTCGCTCCTGCGCCGCTTCCCGCTGGAGGCCGGAGTCTCGCCGCAATTCACCGAGATGGACGACCGCGCCGCGAGCCTGTTGCGCGAGGAGATCGTCGAGGAGATGGCCGACCGTCTGGCGCCCGAGATCGTCACCGATCTGGCCCGCGCCTATACCGGCGAAGATTTCGGCAAGCTGGCGCATGAGGTGGCCAGCCGCCGCGCCGGGCTGCTCGAGGCGCTGGACGGGCAGGCCTGCCGCGCGCTCTTCGGGCTGGGAGCGGTGGATGCCGGCACGCTGGTCGCGCAGGTGCTGCAGGGCGGCGAGGCCGACTGGCTGCCGCAGCTGATCACGGCGCTCGACGGCGGCACGAGCACCGACCAGAAGGCGGCGCAGAAGCTGCGCGGGCTGCGGCTGGAACGGCCGGGGCTGACGACGCTGGCGGTGCTGGAAGATGTCTTCCTCACCGGCGCCTCCGCGAAGGAGCCCTTCACCGCCAAGCTCGGCAGCTTCCCGACCAAGGCGACGCGGGCCAGGCTCGGCCCGCTGATCGACCGGCTCGAACCCTTGATGCTGCGGACCGAAGCCGCGCGCCAGACCCGCATCTGCCTGCAGGCGGCGGAAAAGACCCGCATCCTGCGCGCCTTCGCCGCCGTCTTCCTGCCGATCTACGCCGCCCGCAAGCAGGCGCGCGGCTGGCTTGACTTCGACGACCTGATCACCCGCGCCCGGATGCTGCTGACCGACCCCTCGGTGGCGCAATGGGTGCTGTTCCGGCTGGACGGCGGCATCGACCATATCCTCGTCGACGAGGCGCAGGACACCAGCCCCGACCAGTGGCGGGTGATCGAGCTTCTGGCGCAGGAATTCACCGCGGGCCGCGGTGCGCGCGACGTGGCGCGGACGATCTTCGTCGTCGGCGACAAGAAGCAGTCGATCTACTCCTTCCAGGGCGCCGATGTCGAAGCCTTCGACAAGATGAAAAACCATTTCAGCCAGCGGCTGAACGAGGCCGACACGAGGCTGGAAGATCTCGACCTGCTGCATTCCTTCCGCTCTTCCGCCACGATCCTGCGGCTGGTGGACCTGACCTTCGACGAGCGGCGGCGGCAGGATCTGGGCGGCGAGGTCAAGCACATCGCCTTCCGCGACATGCCGGGGCGCGCCGAGCTCTGGCCGCTGATCCCCTCCAGCAAGGACCCCGAGAGCGAGAACTGGTTCGACCCCGTCGATCTGATCTCCGACGAGCATCACGCGGCCCGGCTCGGGCGGCAGGTGGCGCGGCGCATCCGGGCGATGATCGACACCGGCGTGCAGATCCCGGCGGGAAAGGCATTCCGCCCGGCGCATGCCGGGGATTTCCTGATCCTCGTGCAGCGCCGCTCCGACATCTTCGCCGAGATCATCCGCGCCTGCAAACTCGAGGGCCTGCCCATCGCCGGCGCCGACCGGCTGAAGCTGGGGGCGGAGCTGGCGGTGAAGGATCTGGCGGCGCTCCTCTCCTTCCTCGCCACGCCCGAGGATGACCTCTCGCTTGCCGCCACCCTGCGCTCGCCGCTCTTCGGCTGGACCGAGGGCCAGCTCTATGCGCTGGCCCAGCCGCGGAAGGGCTATCTCTGGCGGGCGCTGCGCGACGCCGAGGCCGAACATCCCGATACCGTCCGCATCCTGCGCGACCTGCGCGATCAGGCCGATTTCCTCCGGCCCTTCGATCTGATCGAACGTGCGCTGACCCGGCACGACGGCCGCCGCCGCCTGCTGGCCCGGCTGGGCGACGAGGCCGAGGACGGGATCGACGAGCTTCTGTCGCAGGCGCTGGCCTATGAGCGCACCGATGTGCCGAGCCTGACCGGCTTTCTCACATGGCTGCAGACCGACGATGTCGAGGTGAAGCGGCAGATGGATGCCGCGGGCGGGCGCATCCGGGTGATGACGGTGCATGGCTCCAAGGGGCTCGAGGCGCCGATCGTCATCCTGCCCGACACTGCCGACCGCGGCGTGCGCGAGCATGACGAGATCTTCGCGCTGGAGACCGGCGATCTGGTCTGGAAGACCGCTTCCGACGCCAGCCCGCCGCAGATCGCCGCCGCCCGCGAGGCGCGAAAAGCCAGGGCCGCGGCGGAGAACATGCGGCTGCTCTATGTGGCGATGACGCGGGCGCAATGCTGGTTGATCGCGGCGGCGGCCGGCAAGCTGGAGACCGGCGGCGCCTGGCACGACCTGATCCGGCAGGGCATGGTCGCGGCGGGCGCCGAGCTGCTGCAGGACGGCGGCCTGCGGCTGAGCGAGGGGAGCTGGCCCGAGCCGCTGCCGGGGCAGGCGGCGCCGACTGGCCGCCC
>NZ_PZKG01000016.1 GCF_003034985.1 Cereibacter changlensis JA139 | reverse complement strand
ATACCGTGGCGCAGGACGAGGCCAGCTGCATCGTCTTCGGCATGCCGAAGGAGGCGATCGCCCATGGAGGGGTCACGAAGATCCTGCCACTGAGCCAAATTGCAGGCGAGATCCTGAGTTTCGCCGAGCGGCACAACCCGGGCGGCAGGGGGCGCGGATGACCGTCCAGCCCCCCCATCGCCCGCCGCATGTCACCCCGCGCGCCGTGCAGCGCTTGGCGAAGCAGATCGGCGGCCTCGCACAGGCGACCGAGGGCGCCTTCCTGCGGGCCGGGCGCAGTCTCGAACAGGCGGTCGAGCGCTTCAACCGGCTGAGCGCGCCGCTGAACGCGCTCGCCGCCCTCGCCGACGCCGGGGAATTCAGCTCCGCCACCGCGGGCGCAGCCCTTCTGGAGAATCGCGCCCGCGGCTTTGCCGACAACAGCATGATCGTCTTCGGACGGATCGCCGCGTTGTCGGACGGTTCCAACCGATTGCAAGGTGATCTCTTCGCCATGCGCCGGGTGATCCGCACCATGTCGATCGTCGCCCTGAACGCCCGGGTCACCGTCGCAGCGCTGGCGGAGCAGAATGCCGGGCTGGATGTCTTCACCACGGCGGCGACGCTCCAGGTGGTCGAGGCCGGCACCATCATCGGCGAGATCAGCGACACGGTCGCCGGCATGGCGCAGCGCATCGCCGTCGCCCATCGCGAATCCGAGGCGCTGTCGCATCTCCTCGGCGCGCATCTGACGCAGACCCTGTCGGGACTGCGGAGCGACATGACCAGCTTCGAGGCGGAGCTCGGGCGGTCGACCAAGGCCGGCAGCGTGATGATGCAGCACAGCCAGGGCTTCCAGCGCGCGATCACCACCGCCGTCGTGGCGCTGCAGATCGGCGACACCACGCGGCAGCGGCTTGAGCATGTGGTGACCATCCTGACCAGGACCACCGAGACGCGGGCGGAGGATCCCGCACTCGCCCATCTGGTCTATGCCCTGGCGGCGGCGCAGGTGCGTGATGCTCATGAGCGACATGCGGCAGCGATCACAACGGCCCAGGCGGCGCTGCGGGACGCCGGGCAGGAAACCGTGGAGATCGGCCGGCTCGCGGCGCATGCCGCTTCGGCTCCCAAGCACAATCTCAAGCACAACCTGCAACGGCTGCAGGAGATCCTCTCCGCCTGCGGGGCCTCGCAGGTGCGTCTGCTCGAGGTGGCGCAGGGCCTGTCGCAGGGGCTCTCGGGGCTGCTCCTCATCCTCGAACAGATGACGGGGGTCGAGGAACGGATGGGAATGATCGGGCTCAACGCGGTGATCGCCTGCTCGCAACTTGGCGACGAAGCCTTGGCGCTTCGAGAGATTTCTCTGCAGCTGCGGGAACTTGCGGTAACCTCTGCCGATCGGCTGCGACAGATCACCGAGGGCCTGACGGCGATGGGCGATGCGGCGGGCAGGACCAGCGCCGATCTGTCCGAGGGGTTCCGCACCGATCTTCAGGACCTGACGCAGGCCGGTTCCGAGGTCTTCACGGCCCTCGCCCGGATCGAGGCGAGCATCGCCGACACCGGCGGCGCCGTGGAGCGCGAGCGCAAATCGGCCGAGCGCGATCTGGCCATGGGCATCCAAGCCCTCAACGGCCATTCCGGCAGCTTCCTGGACCTGGAGAAGCTGATGTCGAGCTTCGATCACTGGGCCGACCAGCTGGCCCAGTCGTTGCCCGCCGAGACCACTGCCCCGGTGATGGCCGAGTTGCGGCAATGCTACACCATGCCCGCCGAGCGCCTGGTGCATGACTCTCTGGTCAGAGCCTTCCTGCCGCATAGCGTCCTGCCCGATGAGACGGCGGCAAGCGGGCCTCCGTCAGCCGACAGCCTCGCCGACTTTTTCTTCTGAGCGGCCCCGGGGGCAGCTTCACCTTGTGTAAAGGCCCGCCCGCTAGACTGGAGCAAGGCCGGAAGTCACAGCCGCCCCATTCAGGATTTCGAGATGTCCCAGACCGTCAAAGACACCCTGCTGCACTCCGTCCCGCTGCGCATGGCCCTTCTACTGGCGCTCTGCATCGGCGGCGGCACGGCCTGCATTGCCGCAGCAGCGGTCTGGCTAAGCCGGCATTCCGTCGAGGATCAGCTGCGGGTGCAGGCGCGGAGCGTCTCGGAACTCGTCGCCGACCAGGGTATGGCGGCCCTCGCGTTTCGCGATACCCGTCGGCTGGACGCCCTGCTCGGCGAGGCGGTCCGCAGTTCGGGGGATGCGCTGATTTGGGCGCAGGCCCTGGACGCCGAAGGCAGGCTGCTTGCTTCACGAGGCGAGCCTGCCGATGAGCAGCCGTCGCATTCGGCGCTCGTTCAGCAGGCGATCAGCTCCGGAAGTCCCGCCCTCAGCTCAGACGGTCTCCACATCGCCTTGCCGGTGTTTCGTGACGACGACCAACGTCTGGCCGGCGTCTTCGCCCTCGGCTGGAACAGCGCGCCAGCCCTGGCCATGGCGCTGCCCGGTCAGATCACGCTCTTCCTCACGGCCCTGTGTCTAGGCGTTTTGCTGACAGCCGTCGGCCTCCTATTGGCCCGCATGCTGTTTCTGCGTCCGTTGTCCCTGCTCGCCGCCGGTCCCGAGACGGTCGCAGCTAAGATACTCGCCGCCCGGGGCGACAGTTTCGGCCAAGTTTTCCAACGTCTAAACGACCTGCGCGAACGACTGAAGCGCATCGAAAACTCGGCCGAAGAGAATGCGGCGAAGGCGACCGGCTTCACGGCCACGCCCACGGCCGCCCTGCTCCTCGACCAAGCCTCGCGCATCGCGTCTGTCAACCCCGCCATGATGGTCGCCCTACATGCGTTTGCTCCGGAACTGGATGCGCAAGGCCTGGTGGGTCGCGGGCTGGAAGCGCTGCCCGCCACACTGCGCGACGCGATCCTGCAGTCGCTGCGCAGCGGAGAGCAGATCGTGGCATGGGTTCACCACAGGAGCATCCGCTGGGAGACACGGCAGGTGAAATCTGGCCCCTACGCCGGGCATCTGGTGACGGCGACGGATGTCACTCAGGATCTGGAAACGCAGGCAACAGTCGAGGCTGTGAACGGCGCGATGGCCCGTGCCGACTTCGAGGTGACGGGCAAGCTGCTGTCGGCCAATGCCCTGTTTCTCAATCTCATGGGATGGCCTCCCGGCGATGTCGCTTCCCGCAGCCTGCCCTCCCTGACGCCCGACGGCGAGGCCGAGAGAATGATGCAGCAGGCGCTGCGGGACAGGGTCTCGGGAACTCTCACCGTGCCAACAGGATCCGGCATGATCAGCCTTGAGTGCAGCCTCACCTGCCTGCGCGACAGTTCAGGTCAGGCGACCCGCTTCATGCTGCTCGCGAAGGATGTCACACAAGAGCGCAATCGCCTCGACCGGATCCAGGAAGAATGGACCGAAATGCAGCACCGACAGGCCGTCGTTGTCGACGCCCTGCGGATTGCCCTGCGACAGCTCAGCGCCGGAGATCTGACCTCGCGCATCGAACAGGCATTCGACGGGCGTTACGACGAGCTGCGGCAGGACTACAACCGCGCCCTCAACAATCTCGCGGATGTCATGCGCAACGTGATCGGCAACGCCGAAAGCATTCGCAACGAGGCCCGGGACATCAGTTCGACCGCGCACAGCCTAGCCCAGCGCACGGAGAACACCGCGGCCACTCTCGAGCAGACCGCAGCGGCGCTCGACGGCCTTACGGTTTCTGTCCGGGCCGCAGCCGATGGCGCCGCCGAGGCCGACCGAGTGGTGACCGAGGCCAAGTCAAACGCGGAGCAGAGCGGCAATATCGTGGTCGAGACGGTCACAGCCATGGACATGATCGCAGCCTCTTCCGACAAGATCACCTCGATCGTGAAGGTCATCGACGATATCGCCTTTCAGACCAACCTTCTGGCGCTGAATGCAGGTGTAGAGGCGGCACGGGCGGGCGATGCCGGACGCGGCTTCGCAGTCGTCGCCTCCGAGGTCCGGGCCCTCGCGCAACGTTCTTCCGAGGCCGCGCGCGAAATCAACGACTTGATCCTGAAGAGCGGCAGTCAGGTGAAGCGCGGCGTCGACCTCGTGGGCAGGACCGGCGAGGCATTGAAACAGATCGTGAACTCAGTATCCGACATCTCGCTGCTTGTCTCCGAGATCGCGGTGTCCTCGAAACAACAATCGCTGGGCCTCGCCGAAATCAACAGCGCGGTCAATGACCTTGACCAGTCCACCCAGCAGAACGCCGCCCGGCTGCAGGAGGCTACAGCCGCCGCCGAAGCCCTGACGAACGACGCCATTGCTCTGGTCGAGAGCGCGGCGCATTTCCGGCTCGACGGCGACGGCGGCTCGACTGAAACGGTCGTTTCGTTCCGCGCCCGCAATCCGCAGGGCCGCACCAACACGGCTGCGCCGCGCGTGGCCGCAACCGGAACCGGAGCAGCTCCTTCGCAAACGCCAACCGGCGCCAACTCGGGCTGGGAGGATTTCTGAGGTGAAGCTTGCCGTTCCCTCAGCCAGCGGGACCGCGATGATGCAGCCGAGGCGGACAGAAGCCGGTGGCTCACGCGTTGTCCATGTCATGCAGGGCGGCTATGAGGCTTCTGCTCTGCCCGGAGACATGTTTACAACGATCCTCGGATCCTGCGTCTGCACCTGTCTCTGCGACCCCGAGGCAGGCATTGGCGGAATCAACCATTTTCTCCTGCCGGATACCGGCGGCAGCACGTCGCGGCAACTCCACTACGGCCTGCACTCGATGGAGCTGCTGATCAACGCACTCCTGAAGCTCGGGGCCTCGAAGGACCGGCTGCAAGCCAAGCTGTTCGGCGGCGCCATGATGAACAACCGCTTGGGTGGCATCGGGCGGGCCAATGCGGAGTTCGCCCAGCGCTTTCTCGAGAACGAGGCCATCACCTGCGTCAGCAAGAGTCTTGGCGGAACGCTGGCGCGGCGGATCCGCTACTGGCCGACTTCAGGACGCGCCCAGCAGCTGTTTCTGCGGGCCGACACCCCGGCGCTGATCGAGCAACGTGCCAAACCCATCCTCAAAGGAGCCAGCGATGACGTCACCTTCTTCTGACCAGCCGCAACACATAATCGGAGGACCGACATGACGGGAGCCAACATCCTGAGCCTGCCGCTCCGGCTCGACCACGAAGGCACGCGCATCGTGCAGGAGGCACTGCGCGGGCTGCGCGGCAAGGCGCTGCGGGTCGATGCCGGCAAGACCACCTTTCTTGGCGCGCTTGGCCTGCAGGTGCTGCTGGCCGCCGCGGAGCAATGGCGCAGCGAGGGCCAAGGTTTTGCCGTCACGCCCTGCTCCCCCGCCTTCGCCGACGACCTGCTCCGGCTCGGGGCAGAGCTTTCCGACCTGAACGAGGATCAGCCATGACGCTCACCGTATTGGCCATCGACGATTCCCGCACCATCCGCGAACTTCTGAAGGAGGCGCTGCTGCAAGCGGGATTCGAGGTTCACCTGGCGATTGACGGGCTCGACGGGCTCGAGAAACTGGAAGGCCTCGCCCCGGATGTGGTCATCACCGACATCAACATGCCGCGGATGGACGGGTTCGGCTTCATCAAGGCGGTGCGCGACAAGGGCACCCATTCGGCCCTGCCGATCATCGTGCTGACCACGGAAAGTGCTGCGGACCTGAAGGCGCGTGCGCGCGAGGCGGGGGCGACGGCTTGGATCGTCAAGCCCTTCGACGAGGTGAAACTGGTTTCGGCGCTGCGGCGCGTCACGGCGGCCTGACCATGGATCACAGCAGCGACATCCGGGCGACCTTTTTCCAGGAATGCGAGGAACTGGTGGAGGCGCTGAACGACGGGTTGAACGAAATCGACGAGACGATCGAGGATGGACTGGCCGAACCCGAAACGGTGAACGCAGTGTTCCGCGCCGTCCACTCGATCAAGGGCGGCGCCGGCGCGTTCAAACTTGAAACCCTGGTGCGCTTCGCCCATCACTTCGAGACCACGCTCGACGCGCTGCGCGCCGGGCGAATCCAGCCCGACGCCGCGCTGCTCCTGCTGTTCCACCGCGCCGCCGACCACCTGTCCGACCTGCTCGCCGCCGCGCGTGATGGGGTCGACCCCGATCCGGAAGGGGGGGCCGAGTTGATCTCGTTGCTTGCCGCCCTCACCGGCGCGGATGAGGAGGAGAGTTCGGAGGGCGAGGCAGAGGATTTCGGCTTCGTGCCGCTTACGCTCAGCTTCGAGAGCGAGCCCGCCGCGACCGGCAGCGGATGCTACGAAATCCTGTTCTCCCCGACCCGCGCGCTTTACGCCAACGGCCACGACCCCTCTGTGCTGTTCCGTGTGCTCGGCGACCTGGGTCAGGTGAAGGCCCGGCTGGACCGGTCGCGCCTGCCCGCTTTCGCCGCGCTCGACTGGCAGGAGTCCTGGCTGGACTGGACGCTGACACTGACCACCGACGAACCAGAGCACCAGATCGATGAGGTCTTCGAATTCGTCGACGGTCTCTGCACGCTGGAGATCCGCGCGTTGGACGAGGCCCCGCCCGGCCTGCCGCTGCTGCCCGATCCGGAGCCTGCGGTTACCGTGGATGCGGAGCCGCGCCCTCAGGCGCCGCCGCCGAAGCCACGCCCACCGGAAGGCGAGGATAGCGCCGAGAAGAAGGCCGCGGCACCGAGGGCGACGGTGCGGGTGGAGCTTGACCGCGTGGACCGGTTGATCAACGTGGTCGGCGAGTTGGTGATCAACCAAGCGATGCTGTCGCAATGCGTGCAGGACGCCGGGATTCCGACCCGGTCAGCGGTGCGCTCCGGCCTAGACGACTTCAAGAGCCTGGCGCGCGAGATCCAGGAGAGCGTGATGGCGATCCGCGCCCAGGCGATCAAGCCGCTGTTCCAGCGCATGTCGCGAATCGCGCGCGAGGCCTCCGACATCGCCGGCAAGCAGGTGCGCCTCGTCACTGAGGGCGAGGCGACGGAGGTCGACAAGACAGTGATCGAACGGCTGGCCGATCCCTTGACCCACATGATCCGCAACGCCGTTGACCACGGGATCGAGCCTGCCGAGGCCCGGCGGGCGGCTGGCAAGCCGGAGACAGGATGCATTACCCTTTCCGCAGCGCATCGATCCGGCCGGGTGCTGATTGAGGTGGCGGATGACGGCGGCGGCATCAACCGGCCGAAGGTGAAGCAGATCGCCGCCGGCAAGGGGCTGATCGCCCAGGATGCCGAGCTGTCGGATGCCGAGATCGACATGCTGCTGTTCCTGCCCGGTTTTTCCACCTCGACAGTGGTTTCCGACCTCTCCGGCCGCGGCGTCGGCATGGATGTGGTGAAGAGCGCGATCCAAGCGCTCGGTGGCCGGGTCTCGATCAGCTCCACCCCGGGCCAGGGCACCGTGTTCTCGATCAGCCTGCCGCTGACGCTGGCAGTGCTCGACGGGATGGTGGTCGATGTCGCCGGCCAGACCATGGTCGTGCCGATCACCGCCATCGTTGAGACCTTGCGGCCGCAGCCGCAGGACGTGCACTTCCTCGGATCCGGCGCCCAGGTGGTGACGATCCGCGGCGCCTTCGTGCCTATCATCGATCTCGGCGCGGCCTTCGGCCACCGCCCGCCGGTGCGCGACTTCTCGCAGCGCGTACTGATGCTGGTGGAGAACGAGCAGCAGAGGCAATGCGCCCTGGTGGTGGACGCGATCTTCGACCAGCGCCAGGTCGTCATCAAGGGGATGGAGAACGGCTATGGCCGGATCCCGGGGATCGCTGCGGCGACGATCCTCGGCGACGGGCGGATCGCGCTGATCATCGACCCGGACGAGGCGGTGGGCAACGTCTCGGGGCTCGGGGATCCATAATGCCCGGCTCCAGACTGCTGCAGTCGGAATCGCGCGAGCTGGTGGCCTTCCGCATCGGCCCGCAGGAATTCTGCCTCGATATCAAGACGGTGCGCGAGATCCGCAGCTGGACGCCAGCGACCATCCTGCCGCATGCGCCGCATTACGTGCTGGGGGTCATCAACCTGCGCGGCTCGGTGGTGCCGATCCTCAATCTGGCCGAGCGGCTCAACCTCGGCACGCCGGAGCCGGACGCCCGGCACGTGATCATCATCACGGTGATCGAGACCCAGGTGATCGGCATCCTGGTGGATGCCGTCTCCGACATCATGACCGTGCCGGAAAGCGCGATCCAGCCGACGCCGCATGTCGCCTCGGATTCCGCCCAGGCCTTCGTGCGCGGCGTCATCGCGGTGGAGGACCGGATGCTGCGGCTGATCGACCTCCTGGCCGTCTTCCCGCCGGCGCGCAAGGAGGGTGCATGAGGCCGCAAAGCCTCTCCCGGTGCCGCGCCGAAACGGGGCGCGACTTCATCCTGACGGCCGAGGATTTCCACCGCCTCGCCGCCCTCGCCCGCGCGGAGGCCGGGATCGTGATGACCGACACCAAGGAGCCGCTGGTCTACGCGCGGCTGGTGAAACGGCTGCGCCAGCTGTGCCTGACCAGCTTCGCGGATTATGTGGAGTTGCTCTCGGCCCCCTGCTCGGTGGAGGAGCGTGCGCTTTTCGTCTCGACCATGACCACGAACACCACGCATTTCTTCCGCGAGAGCCACCATTTCGAGACGCTGGGCCAGACGGTGCTGCCGCCGCTGCTCGCCGCCGCGCGCCGGGGGCGGCGGGTCCGGCTCTGGTCGGCGGGCTGTTCCAGCGGCGAGGAGCCCTACAGCATCGCCATGACGGTGCTGCAGCTCTGCCCGACGGCGGCGACGCTGGACCTGAAGATCCTGGCGACCGATGTCGATCGGCAGATCCTCGAGCGCGCGTGCCTCGGCTGCTACCCGGCCCGGGCGCTCGGCCGACTCACGCCGGTGATCCGCGGCTTCTTCGAGCCGGCGGATGCGGCAGGCTGCTGCCGGGTCACCCCGGCGGTGCGCGAGTTGGTCACCTTCAAGCCGATGAACCTGGTCCGTCCCTGGCCGGTGAGCGGGCCCTTCGACGTGATCTTCTGCCGCAACGTGGCGATCTACTTCGACGCCGAGACCCAGGATGGCATCTGGCGCGGCTTCGCGGCGACGCTGGGGCCCGGCGGCCGCTTGTTCATCGGCCATTCCGAACGGCTTTCGCCCTCGGTCAAGAACGATTTTGAAACCATTGGCATGACAACATTCCGCTTGCGCGGCGCGGGCCTCTCGGGCCCCGAGGAAGGAGACGACGGATGTCGCTGAAGGACAGCCTCAGGGTAATGGTGGTCGACGACATGTCGACCAGCCGTGGCCTGATCATTCAGGCTCTGGAAGAGCTGGGGATCAAGAAGATCGATTTCGCCAAGGACGGCGCCGCGGCCCTGCGGGCGCTGGTCGCCAGCCCGGTGCATCTGGTGATCTCGGATTACAACATGCCCGGGCTGGACGGGCTGGGGCTGCTGAAAGGCATCCGCGACAACCGCACCACGGCGCGCATGGGATTCATCCTGGTCAGCGGCACCGCGAGCAAGGACATCATCGAGAAAGGACAGGCGCTCGGCATGAACAACTTCCTTAAAAAGCCCTTCACCACGGACGGGATGCGCCGTGTGATTCAGGCCGTGGTGGGGGCGCTGTGACCGCGCCCTCACAGGAGGCGGCGCTGCAGGCCCTGCTGCAGCGCGCCGCCGGGCAGGTCCGGCTGCTCGGCGGTCGGACCCAGGGCATCGAGGAGGCGGTGGGGGCGGCGGTGAGCGAGGGCTTCGACGCAGGTCCGCTGCGCGAGCGGTTGCAGGCGCTGGACGGGCTGGTGCAGGCGCTGACCGGCATGGCCGATTACCTCGACGGGCTGGCCGAGGCGGTCGAGCCGGCGCTGCGGATCGATCCTGCGGCGGCGCTCGGCCGGGTGCGGCAGCGCGACCTGGCGCGCGGCCTCGCCGGCGAAGGCGGTGGCGAGGGCAGCGACCCGGGCTCGGCGGATTTCTTCTGATGTCAGCCGAGCAGAGTCGCCAGCCGCCGGACCGCGGCGAGATAGCCCTCGGTGCCGAGCCCCGCGATCACCCCCTCGGCGCGCAGCGAGACATAGGAGTGGTGGCGGAAGCTCTCGCGCTTGTGGATGTTGGAGATATGCACCTCGATCACCGGACCGTCGAAGGCGTTCAGCGCGTCCAGCAGCGCGACCGAGGTGTGGCTCAGCGCGCCGGGATTGATGACGATGCCCTCCGCCGCCTGGCGGGCCTCCTGGATGGTGTCGATCAGCACGCCCTCGTGGTTCGACTGGAAGAAGCGCGGCGTCAGCCCCAGCGTGGCGCAGAGCGCGGTGGTCGCGGCCTCGACATCGGCGAGCGTCTCGCGGCCGTAGATCTCGGGCTGGCGCTGGCCCAGCAGGTTCAGGTTCGGGCCGTTCAGGATGAAGATGGTCCGGGGCATGGCGGTCCTTGTCGGTCTCGGGGGATCGGTCTCTCTGGCGGCCAGACGACGCGAAAGCCGGGGGATTGGCAAGCCCCCGGTTCCGGCGCCCAAGCCCGCCCGGAGGGTCCGGGCGCTGGCTTCGACCGCGATCCGGGCGCGGCCGGCTTGCCGCGGCGCGGCTGGCGCGTTACCGCTGGGGCAAGAGGAGAACCCAGATGTCCGACCAGTCCTTCCGCTTCAGCCATGCGATCACCCGCCGTCCCGGCGCCAGCATCACCGCCGGCCTGCGCGCCGTCGATACCGGGGCCCCGGACCTGGCGCTGATGCTGCGCCACCACCAGGATTACATCGCCGCCCTGCGCGAAACCGGCGCGACGGTGGTGGAGCTCGACCCGCTGGAGGCCTTTCCCGACAGCGTCTTCGTCGAGGATACGGCGCTCTGCCTGCCGGAGGGGGCGATCGTCATGCGGCCCGGCGCGCCCAGCCGGCTGGGCGAGGCTGCGGAGATGGCGCCGCAGCTGCGCCGGCTCTACAGCGAGGTGGTGCAGGTCGAGACCGGCTTCATCGAGGGCGGCGACATCCTGGTGACCGAGCGCGAGATCCTCGTCGGCTCATCGGCGCGGACCAATGCGGAGGGCATCGCCGAGCTGGTCCGGCTGACCGCGCCCTGGGGCCGGACGGTGCGCGAGGTGGCGACGCCGCCGGGCGTTCTGCATTTCAAGACCGATTGCTCGCTGCTCGACGCCGAGACCATCCTCGCCACCCGGCGGCTCGACGCCTCGGGCTGTTTCGCCGGCTACCGGGTGATCCATGTCGCCGAGGGCGAGGAGGCCGCGGCCAACAGCATCCGCTTCAACGATCTGGTGCTGACCCCCGCCGGCTTCCCCCGCACCGCCGAGGCGCTGGACAAGGCGGGCTACGACCTGCGCCAGATCGGCAACAGCGAATGCGCCAAGCTGGACGGCGGCATGTCCTGCCTCAGCCTGCGCTTCACCCCGCAGTGAGGATCGGGGCCGGGTGAGCGGCCCGCCGCCTCCACCGGTCGCCCTCGATCCGGCGCCCGCTCCGGCAGCGGCAAAGCGGCGCGGGGGCGGGATTGCTGTTCAGCCCAAGCCCGACGCCTCGCTATGCTCGCGGCAACAGGCCTTCAGGACAGCCCATGCCCGCAGACCCGCCCGCCTTCAACATCCTCGCCGTGGTCCAGAAGGGGCGGCTGCAATACGAGGCGGTGCTGCTGGCCGCCTCGCTCCGCGCCACGAACCCGGGCTTCGCCGGCCGGCTCTACCTCGCCGAGCCCTCCGGCCCGCTCTGGCAGGAGGACCCGCGGCTCGACGACGCCGCAACCCGGGCGCTGCTGGAGCGGCTGGGCGCGACGATCCTGCCTTTCGAGAACCGCGTCTTCGGCCAGTCCTACCCGCAGGGCAACAAGATCGAGGCGCTGGCCGCCCTGCCCGAGGCGCCCTTCCTGTTCCTCGACACCGACACGCTGATCACCGGTCCACTTGACGCGCTGGGGCTCGACTTCGCCCGCCCCGCCGCCTCGATGCGGCGGGAGGATACCTGGCCGAGCCCCGAGCCCTACGGCCCGGACCACGAGGCGATCTGGCGCTCGCTCTACGACCGCTTCGGGCTGGATTTCGCCGGCAGCCTCGACCTGTCGCAGCCCGAGGGCCACTGGCGGCGCTATCTCTATTTCAACGCCGGTTGGTTCTTCCACGAGAGCCCGCGCCGCTTCGGCCAGCTGTTCCTCGACTATGCCAAGACCATCCGCGACGACCCGCCGCCCGAGCTGGTTTGCCAGTCGCTCGATCCCTGGCTCGACCAGGTGGCGCTGCCCCTGGTGATCCATGCGCTCGGCGGCAGTCGGCCGGGGCCGGAGCTTGACGGGCTCGATGGCGAGGTCACCTGCCACTGGCGGCTGCTGCCGCTGCTCTATGCGCGCGAGAGCGACCGGGTGGTGCAGGTGCTGGAGCAGGTCGCGGCGGAGCCGGCGGTGAAACAGGTGCTGAAGACCTATCCGCCGTTCCGCAAGCTGCTCTACCAGGGCAAGGGGGCCGAGGCCCGCGCCCTGTTCGACCGCGCCGCCCTGCCCCGACGCGAGCAGGCGATCCGCAACGGGCTGAAGCGCGCCGGCCTCTGGGCGCGCTGACCCTTCGCCAGCCCCACGTACAGCCCCAAGCAAGAGCGGCGCGCCGCCGCTGACGCCGCCTGTCCGGAACCATTTGCGCGGCCGCCGGTTGCCAGCCCGACACAAGCGCGAAGGGAAGCACTCTGATGACCAACCGCGAACATATGTCCGGGCACGATGACCGGCAGGCGCTCTGGCTGACGCTGGGGATCGGCGTATTGGCAGGGGTGGTGGGCTATTCCGTCTTCCAGGCGACTGGCCGCAACCACGTCGCCCACCGCCCCGAGGACGACGCCCCGGCGCGCAGCACGCGGCGCGGCGGACCGGCGCGGGCCGTCACCGGCCGCACCGTGACGATCGCCAAGCCGCGCGCCGAGCTCTATGCCTTCTGGCGCGACGCAGCCAACCTGCCGCGCTTCATGAGCAGCGTCGGCAGCGCCACCACAACCGGCGACGTGACCCAGTGGCAGCTGAAGGGCCCCGCCGGCATGCCGCTGACGCTGGAGACCCGCATCATCGAGCACCGCGACGGCGAACTGCTGGTCTGGCGCTCCACCCCGGATTCGCAGATCGAGGCGGCGGGGCGGGTGACCTTCCGCGACGCGCCGGCCGGGCGCGGCACCGAGGTCGAGGCGCAGATCGCCTATGTGCCCCCCTTGGGCGAGGCGGGCCGGCTGGTGGCCAAGCTGTTCCAGTCCGACCCCTCGATCCAGGGCCGCCGCGAGCTGAAGCGGTTCAAGATGCTCATGGAGACCGGCGAGATCGCCACCTCCCGCAACCAGAAATCCTGAGGAGCCGACATGCGCGCACTTACCTGGCACGGCAAGCACGATGTCCGCGTGGACACCCATCCCGATCCCGAGATCATCAACCCGCGCGACGCGATCATCGAGGTGACCTCGACCGCGATCTGCGGCTCGGACCTGCATCTTTATGACGGCGTGATCCCCGGCCTGCTGTCCGGCGACATCCTCGGCCACGAGTTCATGGGCCGGGTCGTCGAGGTCGGGCCGAAATCGACACTGAAGAAGGGCCAGCGGGTCGTGGTGCCCTTCACCATCTCCTGCGGCCAGTGCTTCTTCTGCCAGAAGCAGCAGTTCTCGGCCTGCGACAACTCCAACCCCGCCGAAAAGCAGGACATGACCGAGACGCTCTACGGCCATGCCGTCGGCGGGCTGTTCGGCTATTCGCATCTGACCGGCGGCTATCCGGGTGGGCAGGCGGAATATGTCCGGGTGCCCTACTCCGACGTCGGGCCGATCATCATCCCCGACGGGCTCGATGACGATCAGGTGCTGTTCCTGTCGGATATCCTGCCGACCGGCTGGATGGGCGCCGCGAATTGCGACATCGAGCCGGGCGACACCGTGGCCGTCTGGGGCTGCGGGCCGGTCGGGCTGTTCGCCATCCAGTCGGCGCTCCTGATGGGCGCGGGCAAGGTGATCGCTATCGACGAATATCCGAACCGGCTGGCCTTGGCCCGCAGGCTCGGGGCCGAGGTCATCGACTTCAAGCGTACCCATGTGCTGGAGGCGCTGATGGAGATGTCGGGCGGTCTTGGCCCCGACGCGGTGATCGACGCGGTGGGCATGGAGAGCCACGGCTTCGCCCCCGACACGGTGATGGACAACATCAAGCAGACCATCGGCATGGGCGCCGATTCCGCCCATGCGCTGCGCGAGGCGATCCTCGCGGTGCGCAAGGGCGGGCGCGTCTCGATCCCCGGGGTCTATGGCGGCTTCCTCGACAAGTTCCCGCTGGGCGCGATGATGGAGAAGGGCCTGCAGATCCGCACCGGCCAGACCCATGTGCAGAAGTACCACGAGGAACTGCTGCGCCGGATCGGCGAGGGCGAGATCGACACCACTTTCCTGATCTCGCACCGCCTGCCGCTGGAGGATGCGGCGCGCGGCTACAAGAACTTCCGCTACAATCAGAACGAATGGACCAAGGTGATCCTGAAGCCGGGGACAGAGGTCACGGCATGACGCTGGCCGTCATCACCGGCGCCTCGACCGGCATCGGGCTGGAGCTGGCCCGCTGCGCCGCCGAGGATGGCTGCGACCTGATCCTTTGCGCCAGTGAGGCCGAGGTCGAGGAGGTGGCGCGTTCGCTAGAGCGGCCGGGCATCACCGTCACTGCGGTGGTGGCGGATCTGGCCACCGCCGAGGGGCTCGACCGGCTGTGGGAGGTCATGTCGGGCCGTGAGGTGGATTACCTCATGGCCAATGCCGGGCGCGGGTTGGGTCATGCCTTCCTCGAACAGGATCTTGACGACATCCGCAAGGTGATCGCGCTGAACGTCACCGGCACGACGCAGCTGCTGCACCGCACGCTGCGCAAGATGCGGCTGCGCGGCGAGGGTCGCATCCTGATCACCGGCTCGATCGCCGGGCTGATGCCGGGCAGCTACCAGGCGGTCTACAACGCCACCAAGGCCTATCTAGACACGCTGAGCTGGGCGATCCGCAACGAGGTGAACGACACGCAGATCACCGTCACCTGCCTGATGCCCGGCCCGACCGAGACCGAGTTCTTCGCCCGGGCCGACATGGAGGAGACCCCGGTGGGCAAGGCCGACAAGGACGATCCGGCCATGGTGGCGCGATCGGGCTACAAGGCGATGCTGGCGGGGTCTTCCGGCGTCACCACCGGCTTCATGAACAAGGTGCAGGCGGCCCTGTCCGGCGTGGTGCCCGACAGCGTGCTGGCCGCGCTGCACCGGCGGATGGCCAAACCGGAGGATGCGGCATGAAGAAGCTCGCAGTGGTCACGGGCGCCTCCAGCGGCATCGGTTACGAGCTGGCGCGTTTCGCGGTGGAGGACGGCTACGCGCTGGTGATCTGCGCCGACGAGGTGGAGATCGAGAGGGCGGCCGAGAAGCTCGGCCGGCTGGGCGGCACCGTGGAGGTGGTGCAAGCCGATCTCGCCACGCCCGAAGGGGTGGACAGTCTCTGGCAGGCCATCGAGGGCCGCGACATCGACCTGTTCTTCGCCAATGCCGGGCGCGCCCTGGGTCAGGCCTTCCACGATCAGGAGTGGCGCGACATCGACCGGCTGATCGCCTTGAACATCGGCCAGACCACCACCCTGCTGCACCGGGTCGGCCGACAGATGCACAAGCGCGGCAGCGGCAGGATCCTCGTCACCGGCTCGATCGGCGGCTTCGTCCCGGGGCCGTTCGACGCGGTCTATGATGCGTCCAAGGCGTATCTCGACAGCCTCAGCTACGCGCTGCAGGACGAGTGGCGCGACAGCGGCGTGACGCTGACCTGCCTGATGCCCGGCCCGACCGAGACGCGGATCTTCACCCGCGAGGGCAACCACCTGCAGGACGCGCCGATCACTGAAAAGCCGAAGGACGACGTG
This sequence comes from Cereibacter changlensis JA139, assembly GCF_003034985.1. Lineage (GTDB taxonomy): Bacteria > Pseudomonadota > Alphaproteobacteria > Rhodobacterales > Rhodobacteraceae > Cereibacter > Cereibacter changlensis. The sequence continues at coordinate 38,266 of NZ_PZKG01000016.1, read as the reverse complement.
ACCACGGTCGCCCGCGCCGGCTACGACGCGATGATGGCCGGCGAGCGCGGCGTGGTGCCGGGCTTCACCAGCAAGGTGATGGCGCTGCTTTCCGGCGTCGTGCCGCAATCGGTGCTGGCGCAGATCCACCGGATGGGCGCCGAGCCGAAGAAGGGCGGCGGGTCCTGACGGCCCGCCGCACCGCAACCGCCGAAAGGACAGACCATGCCCAACACCCCGAAGCCGGCCAAGGAAAAGCGCTCGGAGGAACCCGAGCGCAAGAACGACCAGGCCGAACACGAGGGCTCGCCGCACAGCCCCGACGCCTATGACGACACGAACCCGGCCCGGCAGGTGAAGACGCCCTGACCGGCCCCGCGCCCCGGCGGCCTGATCGCCGGGGCGGAACCCGCTTTTCCCGCCCTCCGCCGGAGCGCTGGCTGAACTTCCTGCGCCGTCGCAGGGAACCCAGGGTTGTGCTGGGGGGTTGAGCCCTGCGTCCGGGTGCGCCGGATGTCCGGCGCGCCCTCGCGTCACCGGATCGGGTGGCGCCGGGTCCCCGGGGCGCCGGAGAGCATGCAATGACCATCGGATCTGCGAGCCCTCCCACCAGCAGCGGCTTCACCTGGCCCTTTTCCATGGCCTTCCAGCCGATTGTCGACCTGCGCAGCGGCCGGCTCTTCGCCCAGGAGGCGCTGGTGCGCGGCGTCGGCGGCGAGGGCGCCGACAGCGTGCTGTCGCTGGTGACCGAGGCGAACCGCCACGCCTTCGATCGGGCGGCCTGCCGCTGCGCCATCGAGCATGCCGACCGGCTGAACCTGCTTGACGGCGAGGTGATGCTGTCGATCAACTTCATGCCCAACGCGATCTGCGAGCCGGAGCGCTGCATCCGGCACATCCTGGTCGCGGCCGAGAAGGCCGGCATCCCGCCGCGCCGCATCATCCTCGAGTTCACCGAGACCGAAAAGCTAGACATCACCCATGTTCGAAATATCTTGCGGGTCTACCGCGCCGATGGCTTCCGGATGGCGATGGATGATTTCGGCTCGGGCTATTCCGGGTTGCTGTTGCTGACCCAGATGCAGCCTGACATCGTCAAGATCGATATGGGGCTGATCCGCGGCATCGACGCCGATCCGGTGAAGCAGACCACGCTGCGACATGTGGCGGCGTTGCTGGGAGATCTGGGGGTGACGATCATCGCCGAGGGGGTCGAGACCCTGGCCGAGCTGGAGGTGGTCCGCAGCGTCGGCATCGACCTCGTGCAGGGCTATCTCCTCGCGCGCCCCCGTTTCGAGGCGCTGGCCTGCCCTGACTTGGCGGAATTCGCGGTGACCTGAGCGCGGGGAACGCGGGACGAAGCTCACCCTTGACGGAAAGTTGGACAGGCGGAAACGACATGGCCGACAGCGGCAGCGATATCTGGGCGACGACCGGGCTGCCACGGGATCTGATCGATCTCTCTGCCGACCTCTTCGCCGTCTACGACAGCGACGACCGGCTGTGCTTCGCCAACCCGGCCTACCGGGCGGCCTATCACTGCGACCCGGCAGAGCGCCGCAGCTGGCGCGACATCATGCGTGCGAACCACGAGGCGCGGCGCGGCCCGGTCATCCAGACCGAGAAGATCGAGGCCTGGCTGATGACCGCCCTCGCCCGCCGCGGCACCGTTCCCCATCGCGGTTTCGAGGCCGAATTGCACGACGGCCGCTGGATCTGGATCACCGAGACCGTCTGCCCCGACGGGCGCATGCTGTTCCATGCCTCCGATGTCACCTCGCTGCGGTCCGAGAGCCGGACCCTGCGCGACGAGCGCGACGCGGCGCGGCGGGCCTCCTGGACCGACCCGCTGACCGGCATGCCGAACCGGCGCTACCTGATGGAGCGGCTGGAGGGCTGGCTGCAGGCCCAGCGCGCCCTGCCCGACTTCGGCGCGCACAGCATCGCGGTGCTCGACCTCGACCATTTCAAGCAGCTGAATGACTTCTACGGCCATGCCATCGGCGACGCGGTGCTGGTCTCCTTCTGTCACCGCGTGGTCGAGCATATCCGCACCATCGACCTGTTCGGCCGGATCGGCGGCGAGGAATTCCTGCTGTTCCTACCGAACTGCCCCGTCGATGCCGCGCTCACCCGGCTGGAGGCCTTGCAGGCGGTGATCGCCGAAGGGCCGACCCACGCGCTGCAGACCGGCATCACCTACACCTTCTCCGCCGGGGTCGCCGGTTTTGCCCCGGGTGAGGACCTGCACGAGACCATCCGCCGCGCCGATCGGCTGCTCTACCGGGCCAAGACCGAGGGCCGGGCCCGGGTGCGCGGCTGACCGCCGGCGCCGCCGCCCGGCGGAACCAATGCCCGGCGCGGCGCTTGAACCGGAGCGGCCGCCCGGCCGCCTGCCAAGGGAGGATCGCATGGCGCATCTCGAACTCGACGCGACGCCGACCGGCTACGTGCTGCACCAGGTGAGCGGCGCGGGGTCGCAACTGCTGGAGCGTTTCGACACCGACACCCAAGGAACACGCAAGCTGCTCGCCACGCTGCACCAGCGGCTCGACGGCGACGCGACATCCGCTGGCATCGTGCTGGCCGACGGCCATGATGCCGACGCCGTGCTGCGGCTGCGCGACGCCATCACCGGCGACCAAGACGCCAGCCCCGCGCTGAAGAGCTTCGCCGCCGAGCTCGGCCGCTCCGGCGAGCGCATGCCCGATGCGTGACGGCGCCCTGTTGAAGCTGGCCGGCGCGGCGGCGGGGGCGGGCTTCCTGCTCTGGCTGGCGCGCAGCCGCCACCCCGACGGCTGGCTCGACCGGCTGGACACCGGCGACAGTTCGGTGCTGGCCTTCGAGCTGGGCGGCCATGTCGGCCAGCGCGAGATCCGCGCGATGGCCGAGACGGTGCTGCAGGCCTTCCGCCGCCACGACAGCATCGACATGCTGATTCTGCTGCCCCGCTTCACCGGCCTCACCCCCGCCGCCGCCCTCGACATGCGGGGGCTGCAGGCCTCGCTCCTGTCGCTCGGCAAGGTGCGGCGCTACGCGGTGATCCAGCCGCCGGCCTGGGCCGGGGCGATGATCACCCTCGGCGACTGGCTGATCCCGGTAGAGGCGCGGACCTTCCGGCTGCGCCAGCTGCCGCAGGCCCATCGCTGGGTGAGCGCCGGAGGCTAGAGCCTGCGGGCGACGATGTAGCGGCTGTGCAGGTTGCGCCCGAAGCTGCGCTGATGCTCGATCCCGAAGCCCGCGTCGAGGATGGCCCGCCTCAGCCGCTCCAGCGTCAGCGACGCCGCCGGCGGGAACATCCCGAAGGAGCGAAGCAGCGGAAACATCAGCCGCAGCCCAAGCCCCATGTCGCCGAAGCAATAGGTCTTGCTGATCAGCAGCCCGCCCGGCTTCAGATGCGCGTGGATCCGGCGGAGCGTGGCCTCGGTGTCCTCCACCAGATGCAGGACGTGGAAGGCGCAGACCGCGTCCCAAGGCCCGCCGTCGAAGGCGCTGTCGGCCTCGGCCAGCCGGAACTCCACCGTCGGCGGCGCCTGCCGGCCGCGGGCGATGCGCAGCATCTCGGCCGAGAAGTCGGTGGCGCGCCACAGCGCCACGCCGCCCCCCAGCCGGACCGCCGCCCCGCCGGTGCCGCAGCCGAGCTCCAGCACCCGGTCGGTCGCCGCAAGCCGCGAGGCGACATCGGCCAGCATCTCCTCATAGGCGGCCACATCCCGGATCGGCCGCGCGGCATAGCGCTCCGCCACCCGGTCCCAGAAACCCGCGCTGACTGTCATGCCTGCCCCCCGTCCTCGAGATGCGGCTCGAGCAGCGCGCGCAGATCGACCCGCGCCCCGAGCCGGCTGGCCAAGAGGTAGATCCCGGCGAACTTGCGCTGCAGGAACAGCGCATCCATCGGCGGCATGCGGACATGGTCGCGGTCCGCCGCCATCGCCAGACTGCCGTCGCGGATCCGCAGCGCGAGGTCGGAATTGCCGAAGTCGAATAGCCCCGGGCTGCGCAAGGGCTCCAGCGACAGCTCGAACATCTCCAGCATGGCCTGCTCCACCCGCTCCGGCAGCGCCTCGCCGATGAAGCCGATCTCTGCCGCGGCACCCCGCACCCCCTCCCGGTCGCCGGCGAGCCCGGCGCGCAGCAGCCGCCGGTAGCCCTGCGCCAGCGTCGCCGGAAACTCCCGCGTTGCGCCGAAATCCAGCAGGATCAGCCGGCCGGTTTCGGGTTGATAGCGGTAATTTGCGAAATTCGGGTCGGTCTGCATCAGCCGGAAGGCGAAGAGCTCGCGGAACATCAGGTCGATCAGCAGCGTCATCACCCGGTCGCGCTCGGCCTGCGGCGCCTTCGTCAGCCCATCCACCGGCACCCCCTCCAGATAGGACATGGCCAGCACATCCCGCGTCGTCAGGTCGGCATGCAGCGCCGGCACGGCGAAGCCCGGCTCCTCCGCCAGCAACGCGCCGAACCGGGCGAGGCAGCGGCCCTCGCGCTGATAATCGGCCTCCTCGTGCAGCTGCCGCTTCGCCTCGGCCAGCATCGGCGCGAGGTCGAGCCCCTTCGGCACGAGACCCGAGAGCCGCATCAGCGCCGCGACATTGTTCACGTCGGAGTCGATGCTGCGGCGGACCCCGGGATATTGCACCTTGATCGCCAGATCGCGCCCGTCCCGCGTCAGCGCCCGGTGCACCTGGCCAATCGAGGCGGCGGCGATGGGGCGCACGTCGAACTTGGCGAACCGCCGCAGCCAGTCCGGGCCCCAGCTGTCGGCGAGCACCTTCTTCAGCTGCGCCCCGGGCATGTGATGCGCCTCGGCCCGCAGCCGCGCGAGGATCTGCGCCAGCTCGGGCGGCAGCAGGTCACCGGCGTCCATCGACAGGAGCTGGCCGACCTTCATCGCCGCCCCGCGCATCTGCGCCAGCTGCTCGGCGACCTTCATCGCGTTGCCGGGCGTCAGCAGCAGCTCGCCCATGCTGGGCCGCCTGCCCTGCGCAAGTTGCCGCGCGCCCTCTGCCGCCATGCTGCCGGCGATGCCCGAGGCGAGACCGCCGAGCCGCGCGATACGGGACAGCCGCGAACTGGGAACCGCCAGCGGCTTCGAGTCGGACTTGCGATGCGGCACGGAGGCTCCTTGCGAGGCTGAGGGACGGGATAGAAGGCCGGACGATCCTTGGCCTGCGACCCGATCCCCTGAAGCTAGCCACGCACCGCCCTGCGGCAAGGCCCGCGACGGGCCGACCGGTGCGGGAAAACAGCGCAGGGGCGAAGGCCCGACCCGCACTCTCGGGCCGCCGCACGAGAGGAAACATTGAACACCGTCACGCCCGCGTTACGTCCCGGTCCTAGTCACGCGGCAAAGCGAGAGAAGATTTGGCCGGCATCACCCTCCACTCCCTCCGCCTGAGCTTCGGGCAGACCCGCGCCGTCGATGGCGTCGACCTGCAGGTGCCTCCGGGCGCCTTCTTCGCGCTGCTCGGGCCTTCGGGCTGCGGCAAGACCAGCCTGCTGCGTCTGATCGCCGGGCTGGAGCGGCCCGACAGCGGCAGCATAAGCATCGGCGCGCGCGAGGTGGCCGGGCCGGGGCGCTTCGTCGAGCCGGGCGCGCGTGGGCTCGGCATGGTGTTCAGTCCTACGCGCTCTGGCCGCACATGACGGTGGCGCAGAACGTGGCCTTCGGGCTGAACCGGCTGTCTCCCGCAGACCGCGCCGCCCGCATCACCGAGGCGCTGCAGACCGTGGGGCTGGACGGCGCGGCGGCGCGGCAGCCGCATGAGCTGTCGGGCGGGCAGCGGCAACGGGTCGCTCTGGCCCGCAGCCTTGCCAGCCGCCCCTCGCTCATCCTGCTCGACGAGCCCCTGGCCAATCTCGACGCGCATCTGCGCCAGTCGATGCTGGCCGAGTTCCGCCGCATCCACCAGTCGCTCGGCACGACCTTCGTCTTCGTCACCCATGACCAGAACGAGGCCATGGCCATCGCCGGGCTGGTCGGGGTGATGGACCGGGGCCGGATGGCGCAGGTCGCTCCGCCGCAGGAGCTGTTCGACCGCCCCGCCACGCCGATGGTGGCCCGCTTCGTCGGCGAGGGGCGGACGCTGCCGGTCACGGTGACGGCGCTGACGCACGGCCGGGCGACGCTGCGCCTCGGCGATCACCTGGTGACGCTGCCCGGCAGTGCGCCGCCCGGCCCCGCGTGGCTCTGCCTGCGCCAGCGCGATCTGGCGCTTTCCACCACCTCGGCCGGGCTGGGGGCGCAGGTGATCGACCTTCGCTTCGAGCGCGGCGATTACATCCTTTCGGTGCTGCCCGACGCGCCGGATCTGACCGAGCCGCTGGAGGTGCGCAGCCCCACGCCCGCAGCACCCGGCGCGCGGGTGCGTCTGACCCTGCGCAGCGGCTGGGTGATGCCGCGCGCGGGTGGGGCAGCCGAAGCGGCGCCGGACTGCGAGCCTGCCCGCCCGCTCGAACGGACGCAGGGCTGATGCCGCGCCTCCTCGCCCTCTCCGGCTTCGACGGCAAGGGCCCGGCCTGTTTCGTGCTGGAGATCGAGGGCCGTCGGCTGATGCTCGATCTGGGCAAGGGGCCCGATGCCGGGCGGCTGCCCGATCTCTCCGGCGCGGGGCGGATCGACGCGCTGATCCTGTCGCATGGCCATGCCGACCACACCGGCGGGCTGCCGCTGCGCGATCGGCTGGGGCTCCCCGACGTCCACGCCACGGCCCCGGTGAGCGCGCTGGCGGGCGAGCCGCTGCCGGGGCTGGCCGCGACGCCCCTTCCCCGCAGCGGGAGCACCCGCATCGCCGGGATCACGGTCGAGACCGGGGCGGCGGGCCATGCGCCCGGCGCAGTCTGGATGCGGATCGGCGGCGCGGGCGGGCTGGTCTATACCGGCGACTATTCCGACGAGAGCCGCCTCTGGCCCTGCGAGCCGCCGCTCCCGGCGCAGGCGGCGCTGATCGACGCGAGCTATGGCGCCGAGGACGAAGCGCTGGCGCAGCAGAGCGCCGCGCTGCTGGCCGAGGCGGGGCCGCTTCTGCTCCCCGCCCCGGCGGGCGGGCGCGGGCTGGAGATGGCCGCGGCCTTCCTCGAGGCGGGGCACGAGGTCTCGCTCTGCCCCGCGCATCTGCGCGTCGCCCGGCAGATGCGCGGCTTCCCGGACTGGCTGGCGCCGGGCGGGCTTGCCGCGCTGGAGCGGCTGCTGGCCGAAGCGCGGGAGCTCTCGGCGGACAGCCCGGCGCGGGGGGTGATGATCGCGGCGGGCGCCAATGCCGATGCGGGGCTGGCGCAGGATCTGGCGCCGCGCTTTGTCGAGACCGGGGCGGCGCGGGTGATCTTCACCGGCCATCTCGCGCTTGGCGCGCCCTCCGAGACATTGGTGCGGGAGGACCGGGCGCTGTTCCGGCGCTGGAACGTCCATCCCCGGCTTTCGGGCAGCCGGGCGCTGCTCGCCGCGATCCGGCCTGCGGTCGTCCTGCCCGCCTTCGTCGGCGCCGAGGGCCGTCAGGCGCTTGCCGCCGCCCTGCCCGGGATCCGCTTCAGCGACAGGGCGGAGCTGGTCTGGTGATCCCGCTGCTGCGCGCCCCCTTCCTCTTCCTGCGGCACGGCCAGACGGCCAGCAACGCGGCAGAGACGATCTGCGGCGCCACCGACCTGCCGCTGACCGCGCTGGGGCATCGGCAGGCGCAGGAAGCGGCGCTGCGCCTCCTCTCGCTGCCGCCTGCCCTGCGTCCGGCAAGCCTCTGGTGCTCGCCCCTCGCCCGCGCCCTCAGCACCGCCAAACCCTTGGCCGAGGCGCTCGGCTTGCCGATCCAAACGGTCGCCGGGCTGGCGGAACGCAACTGGGGCGCATGGGAAGGCCTGCCGCGCCACCGGCTGCAACGCGCCGAGACCCCGCCGCAGGGCGAAGGCCCCGCCGCCTTCCGCGCCCGGGTCGAGGCTGCGCTGCCGGCCATCGAGGGCCCGACCCCGATCCTTGTTGTCGCCCATTCCGGCATCGCCCGTGAACTCCATGCCCTGATCGGCGCCGGCGCCTTCCAGCGGCCGGAGAACGCGCAGCTCTTCCTCTGGTCGCCCGACGGCACGGGGCGCTGGCAGGCCGAGGCGCTGAGCCACACGGAACCGTCATCCTCCCGTCACCGACCTGTTGCACCGCCCCGGTAGGCCCCGGGCGACACCCTAGCCAAAGGACTTCCCATGACCCTGCTTCGCAGCCTCACCCTCGGCCTTCTTGGCGGCACGGCCCTCGCGGGCGGCGCGCTGGCCCAGTCGATCACCGTCTACACCTCGCAGCCGAACGACCAGATGGCCGCCGTGGTCGAGGCGTTCAACGCCGATCATCCCGAGATCACCGTCGAGGTGTTCCGCACCGGCACGACCGAGCTGATGTCGAAGCTGCAGGCCGAATTTGCCGCCGGCGGCACGCCCGCCGATGTCATGCTGATCGCCGACGCTGTGGCCATGACCCAGCTGAAGAACGACGACCGGCTGCTGGCCTATGCCGACGCCCCGGTCGAGGGTATCCCCGAGGCTCTGATCGACCCTGACCGGATGTTCTTCGGCACCAAGCTGATCACCACCGGCATCGTCTACAACACCAACCTCGTGACCGAGGCGCCCACCTCCTGGACCGATCTCGCCAAGCCCGAGATCGCCGCCTCGACCATCATGCCAAGCCCGCTCTACTCCGGCGCCGCGGTGATCCATGTCGGCACGATGGTGCAGCAGCCCGGCTTCGGCTGGGACTATTACGAGACGCTGGCCGAGAACGGCGCCGTCGCCGGGCAAGGCAACGGCACGGTGATCGAGGCCGTGGCGCGCGGCGAGAAGGCCTATGGCATGATCATCGAATACATGGCGCTGAACGCCAAGGCCGAAGGCTCGCCGGTCGATTTCGTCTTCCCCACCGAGGGCGTCTCGTCGATCACCCAGCCCGTCGCCATCCTGAAGGACAGCGATGCGGTCGAGGCCGCCAAGGTCTTCGTCGACTGGCAGCTGAGCCGCGCGGCGCAGGAGCAGTCGGTGACGCAGGGTTATTTCCCGGTCATCGAGGGCGTGGCCCCGCCCGCGGGCTATCCCGAACCCGCCTCGCTGACCATCCTCGGCGCCGATCCGGCGAAGATGCTGGCCGAGGATCAGGCCACCAAGGAAGCCTTCGCCGATCTCTTCGGTGGCTGACAGAGGGCCCCTGACCCTCGCGGCAGGCCGAAGCATCCGGCTGAAGGGCGGCGAGCCGATGCTCGTCGCCCTCATCCTCCTCTATGTGCTCGTCACCGGGCTCTGGCCGCTGGCCCGGCTTCTGGCCGAGGCCTTCGGCCCGGATGACAGCGGGCGCGTCATGGGCCTGATCCGCGACGGGCTGGAAAGCCGCGCGGCGCGGCGGGCGCTGGGGAACACGCTGCTCGCCTCGGGCGGCTCGGTCCTCGTGTCGCTGGTGCTGGGCACCTTCCTCGCGCTGGCGCTGGGGCTTTTGCGCCTGCCCGGACGGGTGGCGATGACCTTCCTCGCGATCTCGCCGCTGCTGATCCCGTCGCAGATCATGGCGCTGGCCTGGATCGAGCTGACGGGCGCCTCCTCGCCGATCCTCGCGCCGCTCGGGCTCGCCCCGGCGCCGGGCAGCACCAACCCGCTCTATTCCGGCGGCGGCATCGTCTGGCTGATGGGGATCGAGCACATGCCGCTGGTCTTCCTCGCCGTGCGCGCCGGGCTCGCCGGCATCCCCGCCGATCTGGTCGAGGCGGCGCGGGTCGGCGGCGCCGGGACGCTGCGGATCACGACCTGGATCATCCTGCCGCTCTGCCTGCCGCAGATGCTGGCCGGGGCGATGCTCGCCTTCTCGGCGGCGGTGGGCAATTTCGGCATCCCGGCGCTTCTGGGCATCCCCGGTCGCTTCCCGATGCTCACCACGCTGATCTACCAGCGGCTGAACGGTTTCGGCCCCACCGTGCTGGGGCAGGTCGCAGTGCTGGCGCTGGCGCTGATCCTGCTCGCGGGGGCCGCGCTTTTGCTGCGCGCCACGGTCATCGCGCGGCTCGGCTTTCCCGTGGCGCGAGGCCGCCGCTTCACCGCCTTTTCCGCCGGACGGGCGGAGCCTGCGCTGGCGCTGGGGCTCTGGTTGCTGCTCGGCGTGCTGATGATCCTGCCGATCGCCGCCCTTCTGGCGACCGCCCTCGTCCCCGCCCTCGGCATGCGGCTGACGCTCTCCACCCTCACCCTCGGCAACTTCGCCGAGGTCGCCGCCGACCCGGTGATCCGCCGCGCCTTCGTCAATTCGCTGTTGCTGTCGCTGGCCACGGCGCTGATCTCGGCGCTTGTCGCCGTGCCCTTCGCCTGGCTGGTGGCGGTGCGGCGCAACCCGGTGCTGCGGCGGCTGAACGCCCTTTCCGATGCTCCCTTCGTCGTGCCGGGCACGGTGCTGGCGCTGGCGGTGATCCTGGTTTTCCTGCCGCCGCTGCCGCTCATCGGCGTCTCGCTCTATGGTACGGCGGCGATCCTCTTGGTGGCCTATCTCGCCCGCTTCCTGCCGCTGGTGCTGCGCCCGGTCGAGGCCCTGGCCCAAAGCCTCGAGCCCGCGCTGGACGAGGCCGGGCGGATCGCGGGCGCGGGCAGCCCCCGGCGCGTGCTGCGCCTCTTCGCCCCGCTCGCGGCCCCGGCGATCATGGCAGGCGCCGTGCTGATCGTGATGACCGCCTTCAACGAGCTGACGCTCTCCTCCCTGCTCTGGTCCGCGGGAACCGAGACGGTCGGCGTGATGATCTTCGCGCTGCAGCAACAGGGCAATTCCACCGCCGCCGCCGCGGTCTCCACCCTGTCGCTGCTCGTCATCCTGACGCTGGCCGCCCTCGTCGACCGCGCCGCCCGTCACCGCGCGCCGGAGACGCTGCCTTGGCGGGGATGAACGAAGGCCGCGCCGGCGCTCACTGATCCGCCAGGCATTCCACGTCACCAATCGCCGCCGTCAGGCGCTCGAGCCGCGCGGCACCAGAACCGGCAGCGGCCCCTCCACCCGCAGCGGGGCCGGCCGGCCCGCCAAGAGATCCATCAGCCGGTCGATGGCGAGCCCGGCCACGGCGTCGAGATGCAGGTTGGTCGCAGTGAGGGCGGGACGCTCCTCGCGCGCCCGCAAGCCGTCATAGCGCGTGGCCACCCGCACCTGCTGCGGAACGGCCCGCCCCGCCTCGCGCAGGGCGCACATGACGCCGGTCGCGAAGGCATCGACCGAGGCGAAGACCGCATCCAGATCGGGCAACTCGCGGATCAATGCGTGCATCGCCTGCCGGGCGCCCTCCTCGCCCGCCGCCTCGGGGATCCGGATGACGTGGCACGGCAGTCCGGTCGCCGCCATCCGCTCCAGATAGACCGCCTCGGCCTCGGCATGGGAGGCGCGGGCCGAGGCGCCGATCAGCAGCGGCATGCAGCGCGTCGGCTGTTGCAAGAGGTGCCCGATCAGCAGGTCGGCGGTCTGGCGGTAGTGCATGTCGATCCAGGGCAGGTCGTCGCGCGGCGGCTGGCCGATGACCACCACCGGCACCCCGCGCCGGGTCAAGAGGTCGAGGAACGGGTCGGACTGCGCCGGCTCGATCAGGATCGCCCCGTCCATCACGACATTGCGCAGCGCCGTCTCGGGATCGGCGATCGGCGGCACCAGAACGAGGGTCGCGTTGTGCTCCAGCGCCGAAATCGCCGCCGAAGCCGCGACCTCCATCAGGAAGCCGAGCTTGGAAGAGCCCGCGGAGACGGCGGGCGGCATGGAAGTCATCACCGCGAGCGTGTTCGAGAGCCCGGTGCGGAAGTGCCGGGCGGCGAGATTGGGCACATAGCCCAGTTCCGCAACCGCCGCCTCGACGCGCTGCCTTGTCTCGCGATCCACCGCCCGCGCGCCCGACAGCGCGTTGGAGACCGTGCCGGGCGACACCCCGGCCAGCCGCGCCACGTCCTTGACCGTCGCCCTGCGGGTCCGGAAATCGTTCATGTCCTGCCCATTTGCCAAGCACCCCGCCGAAACTTCGCCCACCGGACACCTGCGGACAAATCTCGCTCATTAAATCGTTTTACTCAACTCTGATTCGCGGGCATTAGACATTAAATCGTTTTACTGAGGCTCAAGATGACCAGCGTTGACCAGACCACGATCCGCCGCCGCCAGACCGGACTGACCGCGCTCGACCGCGCGGCGACGGCGGGCGGCTACACGCTCTATGCTCCGCAGACCGGCAACGGCCAGGTGCTGCTGGTGGATATCGAGGGCGAACGCGCGCATTCCTGGCAGATGCCGGTGCGGCCCGGGCGCGACGCGGTCATCCTCGCCAACGGCAATCTCGGCTACAACGGCAGCCACGCCACCTCGGCCGCGCTCTATCCCGCCTGGGATCTCTGGCATGGCGGCGATTTCTACGAGGCGACGCCGGAAGGGGAGATCGTCTGGCGCCACGAGGACATCTTCCATCACCACGATGCGCAATGGCTGGAGAACGGCAACCTGCTCTACACCGTCGCCGCGCCCTTGCCCGCCGACAAGGCCGCACGGGTGACGGGGGGCGATCCGCGCAAGGATGGCGCCGACGGCATCATCCAGTCCGACATCATCCGCGAGGTGAACCGCGCCGGCGAGACGGTGTGGGAATGGCGGATCTGGGACCATCTCGACCCCGCCGATTTCCCGATCCACCCGAATTTTGACCGCCGCCACTGGCCGATGGTCAACGGCCTCTCGGTCACCCGCGACGGGCTGGTGCTGATGAGCCTGCGCACCACCTCCGGCGTCATCGCCGTCAAGCGCGACACCGGCGCGGTGGTCTGGCATGTCGGCCCCGATGTCGTGGCGCAGCAGCACACCCCGGTCGAGACCGAGAGCGGCGCGATCCTCGTCTTCGACAATGGCAACCTGCGCACCGGCTCCACTTCGCCCTTCTCGCGCGCGCTGGAGTTCGACCCGTCCGGCAAGGTGGTCTGGTCCTACACCGACACGCTGCCGATGGCCTTCTTCTCGCCCTACATGGGCGGCTGCCAGCGGCTGTGGAATGGCAACACCCTGATATGCGAGAGCGCCTTCGGCCGGCTCTTCGAGGTGACGCCCGAGGGCAAGGTCGTCTGGGAGTTCGTGATCCCGGAGTTCGGCGAATACCCCGCCCCGCTGAACAGCTTCATCACCGGCATGCACAACAGCTGTTTCCGCGCGCATCGCTACGCCAAGACCGCCCTGCCCTGGCTCTGAGGAGGCAAAGAATGTCGGACGCCCGCGAGACCGACCGCGCCGCGACGGGAGCCTCCGGCCTCGCCGCGGGCCTGACCGGCGCCGCCCATCTGGCCAAGCCGCTCTTGTCCTTCGGCTTCATCCTCGCGATCTGGGTCGGGGTGACGGCGGCAGGCCTCGTGCCCGATCAGATCTTCCCGTCGCCGCTCTCGGTCTGGCAGGCGACGATGGAGATGGCGACGAACGGCACGCTCGCCACCGATCTCGCCGTGTCGCTGCGCCGCGCCGCCACCGGCTTTGCCATAGGCACCACGCTTGGCATCGCGCTGGGGCTGCTGACAGGACGGGTCGCGCTGGTCCGCACCCTGCTCAACCCGTTCCTGACGCTGCTGCGGCCGATCCCGGCCATCGCGCTGGTGCCGGTGGCGATCGTCTGGTTCGGGATCGGCGAGGGATCGAAGTATTTCGTCATCTCCTACACCGTGTTCCTGACGGTCTGGTTCAACACGCATCACGGCATGGAATACATCCCCGACATCTACCTGCGCGCCTCGCGCTCGCTCGGGGCCTCGCGGATGCGGGAGTTCGTGCAGGTCGTCATCCCCGCCGCGGCGCCGCACATCTTTGCCGGCATCCGGCTCGGGGTCGCCCTTGCCTTCCTGAGCCTCGTCGCGGCGGAACTGTCGGGGGCCTCCTCCGGCCTCGGCTACCGCCTGCAGGAGGCGCGGCAATACATCCGCACCGACCGGATGTTCACCCTTCTCATCATCCTGGGCGCGCTCGGCGCCGTGGTCGATCTGGTCGTCCACTGGCTCGGCAAGAAGCTCGTCCACTGGCAGCAAGGATAGCGTCATGTCCCAGGGCCACGTCCGCGTCGACGACATCTCGATCCGCTTCAAGGGCAAGCAGGGGCCGGTCACCGCCCTCGCCCCCACCACGCTGCATCTCGCGCCGGGCAGCTTCACCGCCCTCATCGGCCCCTCCGGCTGCGGCAAGTCCACGCTGATGAACGCGATCGCCGGCTTCGTCCGGCCCGCCTCCGGCGCCATCACCCTCGACGGGCGCGAGATCACCGGCCCCAGCGCCGATGTCGGCGTCATCTTCCAGCAATATGCGCTGTTCCCGTGGTTCACCGCGCTCGGCAATGTCACCTTCGGTCTGAAGCGCCTCGGCCTGCCCAAGGCGGAACTGCACGAGCGGGCAATGGCGGCGCTGGCCGAAGTCGGCCTCGCGCAGCATGCCAGGAAATATCCGCAGGAGCTGTCCGGCGGCATGAAGCAGCGCGTCGCCATCGCCCGCACCTTCGCCTTCGGCCCCAAGGTGATGATGATGGACGAGCCCTTCGGCGCGCTCGACGCCCAGACCCGGGTGGTGATGCACGACCTGCTGATCGACATCTGGCAGAAGCATCGCGCCACCGTGCTCTTCGTCACCCATGACGTGGACGAGGCGCTGCTGCTGGCCGACCGCATCTGCGTGATGAGCCAGGCGCCCGGCAGGATCATCCGCGACTACAGGCTGGACCTGCCCCGCCCGCGCTCGCTCCGCGCGCAGGCCGAGGTGCTGCTGCCGATCCGCGAGGAGATCATCTCCCTGCTTCACCCCTCCCACTCCAAGCCCTGAGGACATCATGAAACACACGCTCTTCGCCCTTGCCCTGCTGCCCTCCGCGGCTCTCGCAGACCCGATCAGCTTCGCCTGGACCCCGAACCCGCAGACGCCCCAGGTCGACGTGGCGCTGGCGAAAGGGTATTTCACCGAGGCCGGCCTCGACGTGCAGATCGTCACCTTCGCCTCGGGCCGCGAGGCCTTCGAGGCGCTCCTGGGCGGGCAGGTCGACGTGGCCTTCATGGCCGAATTCCCGGCCGCCACCGGCGCCCTCACCAAGCAGGACTTCGCCATCGTCGCCGACCTGTCGCGCTACACCGGCAGCCGGATCATCGGCAACACCGAGCAGGGCGCCCTCGCCACCCCCGCCGATCTGGCAGGCAAGCGCATCGGCACCACGCTGGGCACCAATGTCGATTACTTCCTGTCGGAAGTGCTCCGGACCGCCGGCGTCGAGGCCGAGGTCATCAATGCCGCGCCGGGCGATCTGGTGCCGGCGCTGCTGCGCGGCGATGTCGACGCCATCGTGCCCTTCCCCACCTTCTACGCAGGGGCCGCCGAGGCGCTCGGCGACAAGTATCAGGAATTGCGTCCCGGCGGCTATGCGCCGCATTACGTGCTCGCGGCGACCACCGCGATGACGGGCGAGCGGGGCGCGGATCTGACGGCCTTCCTCGGGGCGCTGGTCAAGGCCGACGCCGATGTTTCCGCCGACCCGGCCGCCGCGGCCGAGGCCGTCTCCGCCTCGATGGGCGGCGCCGTGGCCCCGGCCGAGTTGCAAAAGATGTGGGCCGACGTCGATCTCGGCACCACCCTCTCGGCCGATCTCCTGGACCTCCTGGTCAGCGAGGCCAGCTGGATCGCCGCCAAGGGCGTGGTGAAGGCCGACGCGCCGACCGCCGCCACCATCGCGCCCTATCTTGACGCCACCGCCCTCAGCGCCGTGGCCCCCGAGGCCGTGAGCCTCGACTGACCCTCTTCTCCCCCGCCGGCCCCGCACAGGGGCCGGCGCAGCGCCCGGACGGAGCCTCCGGCGCCCTCCTGAGCACCGCATCTTGCGCCGGCACTTGCCGACAAGCTGGCACAACCTCCCCGATCTGCGGCATGCCCTGACTTATGCAAGGCACGGCCTCCGCGTGATTCCAGCTCCGCGCTTGGTTGGCCAACGTCTGGAGAAGGCGTGACGGCGAGCACCCACCGTGCTTTCCCACCGGCGCAGCCCCCCTCGTCGTCAAGCGCGGGCATTGCACGAGCAGCGGTGCCTCTCCCGCCCGGATCTCGAGTCATGGCTTTCGGAAGTTCCACCGGACGGGGGGGCCCGAAGGCGCCGCCTTGCGATCCCCACGATCCGGCAACCGCCAACGGCCCACGCAGCGCCGCTCCTCCTGAGCAACTCGAGAGGGGGAGCATGGTGATGCCATCCGCTCCGGCCACCTTTCAGCGCGCGGGACAAGGGCCGTGCGAAGCGCCTCTGTGTCCCACGGTGTCCCCGACGCAGAAGCGCAGGCTCAGGCCCAAGAAGGGCACCAGAGGAAACATAGCAATTCAGGGAAATAAGATGGTGCCCAGAGACGGAGTCGAACCGCCGACACGCGGATCTTCAATCCGCTGCTCTACCAACTGAGCTATCTGGGCCCCGACGAACGACGCTGCCGTTCGGAGTGGCGTGGTATTAGAACAGGGCGCGGGGGGTGTCCAGAGGGATTTGGCGATTTTTTTGCTCCGCGCGCCGCTTCAGTGCCGGGGCGGGTCGTCGCCCTCGCCCGCACCCTCGGCGCCGCCGTCCGGCAGCTCCTCATCCTCGACCGGAACCCGGTAGGAGCCGGTGAGCCAACGCCCCAGATCGACGTCGGCGCAGCGGCGCGAGCAGAAGGGGCGGTATTTCGGATCGGTCTCGCGGGCGCAGATCGGGCAGGTCATCTCAGGAGCTCGGACAGGGGGGCGCGGTCGCGCTTTCTCACCAATTCGTAGAGCCCGAGCGGGGTCCAGCCGGCGAGGCTGGTCTCCGCCGACTCGCCGCGGAAGGCGGCGCGCAGCACCTGTTCCAGCGTCGCCCGGTCGCGCTTGGGCATCGGCGCGAAATCCACCACCACCTGCCCGCCCAGGCCGCGCAGCCGCAGCTGGCGCGGCAGGTCGCGGGCGGCGGCGACATTGGCCTTCATCCCGGCGGCGGGCGAGGTATCGGCGCCGGTGTTCACATCGACGGCGACCAGCGCGCGGGTCGGCTCGATCACCATATGGCCGCCGCCGGGCAGCGGCACCTCGAAATCCAGCACCGCGTCGATCATCTCTTCCACGCCATGCGCGGCAAAGCTGCCCTCGGCCTCGGCCACCTCGTCGGGCGCCGGGTCGGACCAGTCGCGCCAGGCCAGCTCATGCGCGCCGGGCGCGTCGACCAGAAGCTCCGGCCCGCCCTTGGTATCCACCAGCACCGCCTCCGCCAGATCGCGCATCGCGCGCAGGTCGGTGGCGATCTCCTCGGCCTCGGCGCTCTCGCAGGCCGAGCGCAGGATCGCGCCGAGATCGGGGGCAGCCCCCTGCATCGCCTCGGCGGCGAGCGCCGTCAGTTCCTCGCGCAGATCCTCCTCGCGGATGCGGCGCGAGATGTTCAGCCCCGGCGCGCCGGGGGTCAGGATGCAGAGCCGGCTCTTGAACAGGAGCCGCGTCGTTACCGGCACGGCCTTGCCCGGCTCGGCGGCGCCGGTCACCTGCACCAGCACCGACTGGCCCGGAGCAAGGCCGGAGACCTGCCGCAAAAAGCCGGTGGCGCCGGGCAGCTTCACGAAGACACCGCCCTGCCCCTTCATCTGCCGGTCCACCACGGCGCGGTAGATCGCCTCGGGCGCCGGGGCCTCCCCCTCGCCGTCGATCAGCAGGTCTTCCAGTTGCCCATCCACCACCAGCGCCGCCGCGGCGCGGCCGCGCAGGCTGTCGAGCACGACGACACGACCCTTCATTGGTCTCTCCGATACAGGGGGCAGCCCGCGGTCGCCAGCATCGCCGCGGTCTCTGCCAGGGGCAGGCCGACGATGCCGGTGAACGAGCCGGAAATCCAGGGGATGAAGGCCGAGGCGAGGCCCTGGATGCCGTAGCCCCCGGCCTTGCCCTGCCATTCGTTGCTGTCGAGATAGGCGTTCAGTTCCGCGTCCGACAGCCGCTTCATCTTGACCGCCGAGACGACCTCGCGGGTCCAGAGCCGCTCGCCGCGCCGCACGGCCACGGCGGTGATCACCTGATGCCGCCGCCCGCCGAGCGCCAGCAGGAAGGCCGCAGCCTCGCCCGCGTCGGCGGGCTTGCCCATGATCCGGCGGCCCAGCGCCACCGTTGTGTCGGCGCACAGCACGATATCCTCGGGCCCCGCCTGCACCGCCGCCGCCTTCTCCGAGGCGATCCGCGCGCAATAGGGCCGAGGCAGTTCGCCGCGCCGCGGCTCCTCGTCGATGTCGGGGGGAAGGATGGCATCGGGAATGACGCCAAGCTGCGCCAGCAACTCGCGCCTGCGCGGGCTGGCCGAGCCAAGAATCAGCCGCACTTACTTGAAGCGGTAGTTGATGCGACCCTTGGACAGGTCGTAGGGGGTCATTTCCACCTGCACCTTGTCGCCTGCCAGAACACGGATGCGGTTCTTGCGCATCTTGCCTGCCATCACCGCGATCAATTCATGGCCATTGTCGAGCTCGACCTTGAATGTCGCGTTGGGCAGGAGTTCCTTCACGACACCGGGGAATTCGAGCGTATCTTCCTTGGCCATGGTCTCTCCAATGAGGTATTGCCCGCGGCGAGCGCAGGCACGAGGCGTTAAATGCGCCGGGATCACGAGATTTTCAAGAGGTAAATTGCCGGTCAGGCCGAAGTGACGCCCGGCGCCAGCCGCAGCGCCTGTTCGTCCCAGTGCCGGTGGTTCAGAACACCGCCATTTTCGCGCACTTCGGCGATGTCGGCAAGGCTGATCTCGGCCATGGCCCAGCCCGGCTGGTTCAACTCGGTTTCCGCCAGAATCCCGGTCTCGGGCCAGCCCCGGTCGGGGGGCCCGTAGATCGCGGCGCGGCCCACGTTCTCGTCCACCGCCGGGCAGAAGTCGCAAAGCCCGACCGTCGGCGCATGCACCACAACGCATTGATTCTCCAAGGCCCGCGCCATCGACCCGACCCGGACGCGGGTAAAGCCCGCGTAGCTGTCGGTGCAGGAGGGCGCGAGCAGGATCTCGGCCCCTGCCTCCACCATGGCCCGCGCCAGCAGGGGAAACTCGCTGTCATAGCAAATGACGATGCCGATCTTCCCGAGCGCTGTATCGAACACCCGCGCCTCTTCCCCCGGCACGACGAACCAGGTCTCGCGCTCGAACCGGGTCATGATCAGCTTGTCCTGGTGGCCGATGATCCCTTCCGGCCCGTAGAGCGTCGCCCGGTTCACCGGGCGCTCGCCCGTGAACACCGGCCCCGAGCCGCCGAGGATATGCACCCCATGCGCCGCAGCGAGTCGCAGATGCAGCGCATCCATCGCCGGGCGGTGCCGCGCCACCTCGTGCAGCGCCGCCTCCAGATCGGCGGCGACCTCCCGCCCGCCCAGCGAGGCCAGCTCCATCGCGCCATATTCCGGGAAGACCAGCAGCTCCGCCCCCTGCCCCGCCGCCTCCGCGACCCAGGCCGTCAGCTTGTCCTCGACGGCGTCGAGACTGTCGAACCAGTCCAGCGGATAGGCGGCGGCGGCGATCTTCACGAAGGCGTCCTTTCGGTGGCGAGTCAGAGCTCGCGGATCCAGAATTGCAGCGGCTTCTTCGACGGCTCCGCCTCGCCCACGTCGGTCCAGGTGAACTCGGCCACCACCCCCGGCATCGGCGCATAGCCACGGTTGCGCCAGAACTCCTCGTTGCTGCGGGCCCGCGCCGGGCGCAGCGGATGATCCTCGGGCCGCAGCACCGAGCAGAAGGCCGACCAGCGCCGCCCCAGCGACCGGGCATGCTCCTCGCGCAGATCGAAGAAGCGATGCCCCATCCCCCGCCCGCGCCAGGCGGGCAGCAGCACCGACTCGGCGCAATAGAAGATGTCGGTCAGCGCCATCCCGGTCCCGGCGAAGGCGCTGGCGAAATCGTCCGAATGCCCTTCCATCGGCGTGCCGGTGGCGGCCCCCACCAGCTGCTCGCCCTCGAAGGCGCCGACCAGCAGCGCCCCCGGAGCATCGCGATACCAGCTCAGGTAGCTGCGCTCGTAGTCCATCGTGCCTTCGTAGAGATAGGGCCACTCGCGGAACACCGCCATGCGCAGCGCCGCCACCTCGTCCAGCCGCGCCTCCAGCGCCGCGCCCTGCAGCGCGCGGGCCTCCAGCGTCATGCCGAGACCTGCCGCACCCAGTCGTTCAGGTTGTAGAAGGTCGTCACCCGGGCGATCCTGCCGTCGCGCAGGTCGAAGAACGCCCCGGCGGGCAGCACATAGCGTTGGCCCTTGGCCTCCGGCAGCCCCGGATCGGTCTGCAGATATTCGCCATGCACCACGAATTCCGCCGCCCCGCGCGTGCCCTCGTCATTGGCGAAGATCACCATGTCGCGCAGTTCCTCGCGGTAGCTGACGCCCATATGCGAGCAGAACTCGGCGAACTTCTCCTTGCCATGGCGAATCTCGCCCTCGTTCACCCGGTGCTCGATGTCGTCGGTGACGCAGTCCAGCATCCCGGCCGCATCGCCCGCGTTGAAGGCCGCGTAATAGCGCCCGATCACCTCATGCCCCATCGGTCTTCTCCCTTGCTTCCGGCGGGCCGAAGCGCGCCACCATCCTGTCCCTGATCTGGTCGCGCACCTGACGATAGACCTGCAGCTTCGCCTCGCGCCCCTCTCCCAAACCCGTCGGGTCCATGATCGGCCAGTATTCCACATCAAGATGATAATATCGGGTGAGTTCAAGCGCCATCCGCTGACTGGCCGGAGACAGCGCCACGATCAGATCGAAGCCCGACAGATCGTCGCCCCAGTCCATCATCTCCTCGAAGCTGCGCGAGCGGTGCCGCTCCAACTCGATCCCCAGCTCCTTGCAGACGGCCACGGTGAAGCCGTCCACCTCCATGTCGTTCTTCACCCCGGCCGATTGCACATAGGCCTGCTGGCCATAGAGCTTCTTCATCAGCCCCTCCGCCATCGGCGAGCGCACCGCGTTGTGATCGCAGCAGAACAGCACCGAGGCCGGAGGTTTGCCCGCCACGCTCACCCCCAATGCAGCACGCAGATCAGGGTGAAGAGCCGCCGGGCCGTGTCGATATCCACCGCGGCCTTGCCCTCCAGCCGCTCCTGCAGCACCCGCGCGCCCTCGTTGTGGATGCCGCGCCGCGCCATGTCGATCGCCTCGATCTGGCTCGGCGGCAGGCGCTTGACCGCGTCGAAATAGCTCTCGCAGATCTGGAAGTAATCCTTCACCACCTGCCGGAACGGCCCGAGGCTCAGGTGGAACTCGCCCACCTTCTCGGTCGCCTCGGTCTGGATGTCGAAGACCAGCCGCCCCTCGCGGATCGCCAGCGCCAGGCGGAACGGCCCCTCCGGCGCCAGACGCCCGTCGCGGGCCGGCAGGGCAAAGCTGTTGTCCTCCAGCAGGTCGAAGATAGCGACCTGCCGCTCCTGCTCGATCTCCGGCGTGGGCAGCGCCAGCCCCTGATGGTCGATCTCGATATGGCAGATGCGATTCGTCATGCGTCGCTCAGCTGAGCCGCCTCCCAGTCCCGATACGTAGTTCCATTGGGCAAGTGCCATTCCGTGCGACCGTTCGCAGACCGCCCGAGGACGACCGCCGCAGCAGCAGATGGACTCGCGAAGGCATAGTCGGTGGTGAAGACCGCATTATGGTCATTCACCATCAGCACGGCAGACTCGATGAGCTGGCTGTGCAGCTTCCGGTATCCAGCATTATGGTCTCCCGATCCGACCCAAGCACGTCGCGCAAGGGAGCCTTGACGCACGACGAATTCGCCGTCCTGCAGCCCCGCGAGAGCAACGATATTCTCCTTCAGAAATTCAAGCCGGAACTCCGCCGCAGGCACAGGCACCACGCTCTCCGGCGCCGGGATCGTCGCCCTCTTCTTGCTCGTGATCAGGTCAATGCCAAGCGCCGGCAGCACGATCCCGAGCGTATCGAGGAACTCCTCCATATTGGAACGCGCCGCCTCCGACAGGCTGGAGCGAGGTGGTGTATTCCCATTCTCCAGCGCCACGTTGCCAGCGTTCCGCGCCAGTTCGACGATACGCGACTCGAGGAACTTTATGTGGGCCTTGTGAAGATTGTTGGCTGAGGTGGTGACGATCACCACATCCGTCCACCAATCTTTCGCGACATCATGAGCCTTGATGCGCGCGGCGACATCTTCCCCTTCTCCCACATAGGCGCATGCCTTACCGTCGAGATCGCCGAGAAGAAGATAGACGCCCGTGAAGCTCGCCTCCCTGCGCGCCAGCCCTTCGGTGATCCGCGTGCGGGGCACCTTGAGAATGTGACCTGTCCAGTTGAAAACTTCAGCCGTGAGGATGCCCTCCGGCCTTCCGTCCACGAAGAAAAACTCCAGGGATCTTCCATACGAGGCCATCTCAGCCCTCGTTCAGACGGTCGAGCCTTGCGCGGACCGACAGGCCATGCGCCTCGAGGCTCTCGGAGATCGCCAGCCGCTCCGCCGCAGGGCCGATCGCCCGCAGCGCGGCGGGGGTCATCTTGGCGATCGTGGTGCGCTTCAGGAAATCCATCACCGACAGCCCGCTGGAGAACCGCGCCGAGCGTGCCGTGGGCAGCACGTGGTTCGGCCCCCCCACATAATCGCCGATCGCCTCCGGCGTCCATGCCCCGAGGAAGATCGCCCCCGCATGGGTGATCCGTTCCGCCAGCGCCTCGGGATCGGCGACGCAAAGCTCCAGATGCTCCGGCGCCACCCGGTTCGAGAGCTGGGCAGCCTCCTCCAGATCGCGCACCACGATCACCGCGCCGAAGTCGCGCCAGCTCGCCCCGGCGATGCCGCGCCGCTCCAGCGTCTCGAGCCGCCTGTCCACCGCCGCCGCCACCGCCTGCCCGAAGGCGGCATCCGGCGTCACGAGGATGGCCTGCGCGCTCTCGTCATGCTCGGCCTGGCTCAACAGGTCCAGCGCGATCCAGTCCGGATCGGTCTCGCCATCCGCGATCACCAGAATCTCCGACGGCCCGGCGATCATGTCGATCCCGACCTTGCCGAAGACCCGGCGCTTGGCCGCCGCGACGAAGGCATTGCCCGGCCCGGTGATCTTGTCGACCGCCGCGATGGTCTCGGTGCCATAGGCCAGCGCCGCCACCGCCTGCGCCCCGCCGATGCGGTAGACAAGGTCCACCCCGGCGATGCGTGCTGCCAAGAGCACCAGCGGGTTCACCACCCCGCCCGGCGTCGGGCAGACGACGACCAGCCGCTCCACCCCCGCCACCTTGGCCGGGATCGCGTTCATCAGCACCGAGGACGGGTAGGAGGCAAGCCCCCCCGGCACATAGAGCCCCGCGCTCGAGATCGGCCCCCAGCGCCAGCCGAGCGTGGCGCCCGCCGCATCCTCCCAGCGCGCATCCTCCGGCATCTGCCGCGCGTGATAGGCGCGGATACGCTCCGCCGCCAGCTCCAGCGCCGCCCGGTCCTCGTCCGAGACCTTGGCGCATTCCGCCTCGATCTCGGCCTCGGAAAAGGCCAGCCCGTCGGCCGCCAGCTCCAGCCGGTCGAACTTCGCCGTCAGCTCGATCACCGCCGCATCGCCGCGCGCCCGCACATCGGCGATGATCCCCGCCACCACCGCATCCACATCGGGCGAATCCTCGCGCTTCATGCCGAGGAGGGCAGAGAAGGCGGCCTCGAAACCGGCATCGCGGGTGTTCAGGAAAAGCGGCATGGCGGACACTCCAAAGGACAGCCCCCCTTACCGCGCCCGCCCCCCCGCCTCAAGCGCCGCGCTGCCGCAACGGGCCGACCGAGGAGGCGAAGTCCCTCCCCTCATTTTCTGTCCGAAAATATCCTCGGGGGGGCCGGGGGGCAGACAGCCCCCCGGCGCTGGCCCCGGACGCAACCGAAGAAGCCTCAGCCGTGTCCCGGCACGCGCCCCGACGGCGCCATGTAGGGCCGCGTCACATCCTTCAGCGTCACTTCCAGCGCCTCGACCTCCAGCGCCACCACGCCGTCGCCCGCCAGCACCAGCATGACCCGCCCCGCGCCATCCTCGCCCGGCTCGAAGTCCAGCGACAGGATCGACAGCACCAGATCCTTCTCGGCCCGGGTGATGCCCTGCGAGCGCACCGAAAGCACGCCGTCCACCGCCAGCACCGCCTGCACCCGCTCGTAGCCGCGCCCGGCGGCCTCGGCCGCGGCGCGGTCTTCCCAGCGGAAGCGGTTCAGGAGGATGGCGAAGCGGCGCTGGCGGCGCTGGAAGGCCATCTCGGTGATCGGGAACACCGCGTCCTGCACCAGCGCCGAGATCACTGCCAGATCCTCCGGCGTCTCCGCCCCCAGATAGAGCGGCGCCTCGTCGGCGTCCTCGAAGCGCGCGTCTGCCATCAGCCGGAAATCCTTTCGATCTGTGCGCCACAAGCCCGCAGCTTTTCCTCGACCCGTTCATAGCCGCGGTCGAGGTGATAGACCCGGCTCACCACCGTCTCGCCTTCCGCCGCCAGACCGGCGAGGATCAGGCTGACGCTGGCGCGCAGGTCGGTCGCCATCACCGGCGCGCCGCGCAGACGGTCGACCCCGGTGACGGTGGCCGTGCCGCCATGCACATCGATACGCGCACCCATGCGGATCAGTTCCGGCGCATGCATGAATCGGTTCTCGAAAATCTTCTCTTCCAGCACCGAGGTGCCCTCGGCGGTGCAGAGGAGGGCCATCATCTGCGCCTGCAGATCGGTCGGAAAGCCCGGGAAAGGCTCGGTCGTCACGTCGACCGCCGTCACCCGCCCGTTCCTGCGCGAGACCTTCAGTCCGCGCTCGGTCTCGCTGACCGAGATCCCCGCCGCATCGAGCTTCTCGCAGAAGGCGCCGACCAGCTCGATCCGCCCGCCCAAAAGCTCCACCTCGCCGCCGCAGATCGCCGGGGCCAGCATGTAGGTGCCGAGCTCGATCCGGTCGGTGACCACCGGATGCGTCGCCCCGCCCAGCCGGTCCACGCCCTCAATGGTGAGGATCGACGTGCCCTCGCCCTCGATCTGCGCCCCCATCCGCCGCAGGCAGCGCGCCAGATCAACGATCTCCGGCTCGCGCGCGGCGTTCTCCAGCACCGTGGTGCCCTTGGCCAGCGTCGCCGCCATCAGCGCGTTCTCGGTCGCCCCGACCGAGACGATGGGAAAGACGATCCGCGCGCCGCGCAGCCCCCCGCTCGGCGCCTTGGCATGGATATAGCCGTCGCGCAGGTCCAGTTCGGCGCCCATCGCCTCCAGCGCCTTCAGATGCAGATCGACAGGCCGCGCCCCGATGGCGCAGCCGCCGGGCAGCGAGACCACCGCATGGCCGTCGCGCGCCAGCATCGGCCCCAGCACGAGGATCGAGGCGCGCATCTTGCGCACGATGTCGTAATCGGCGGTGTGGTTCGAGATGGCATGCGACGACAGCGCCAGCACCTGCCCGCCCTGCAGGCTCGCCACCTCGGCGCCGA
The DNA here is from genome assembly GCF_003034985.1 of Cereibacter changlensis JA139. Taxonomy (GTDB): domain Bacteria; phylum Pseudomonadota; class Alphaproteobacteria; order Rhodobacterales; family Rhodobacteraceae; genus Cereibacter; species Cereibacter changlensis. Next base: position 12,887 of record NZ_PZKG01000016.1, on the reverse strand, counting down.
GCGATTGCAGGAGCTGCGTCATGGTGCGGATGTCCGACAGCCGCGGCGCATTGGTCAACGTCAGCGGCTCGTCGCTGAGCAGCGTCGCCGGCATCAGCGTCAGGCAGGCGTTCTTGGCCCCCGCGATCGGGATCTGCCCGCGGAGCTCGCCATTGCCGCGCACCAGTATCGAATCCATGCTGCCCTCATTCCTCGGTCTGATTGTGGTCGGTGGGGTCTTCCCCATCCGTGATTGGCCCATCCGCATCCGGCCCATCCGCCGTGGCGCCCTCGCGCCGCACCCGGGCCTGAGCCTTGCGCCGGGCCATATTGGCCTTCAGCGCCGCCTTCAACCGCTCTTCGCGCAAGGCCGCCTCCTGCGCCCTGCGCGACGGCGAACCTCCGCCGCCACCGTTTCCGGCCGGCCCCTCGTCGCGTCTGTCCCTGCTCATGCACCCTCTGTAGCCCAGCCGCAAAAAACCGTCCAGTTAGCCCTTGCACGGCCTGAAATTTGAGTCTAATCAGCCGCCACGATCCAAGGGCAACGCCCGAAGACGCAGGCGGCTGTGGTAGCTCAGTGGTAGAGCACACCCTTGGTAAGGGTGAGGTCGAGAGTTCAATCCTCTCTCACAGCACCATCATTTCCCGATGATGATGCAGGACACCGGCGGGCTGGGCCCAACACCCGGATCTCCGGTTTCCACCGTTCAGTCCAGCCCCGTCAACTCTCCGAAACCATCGAAAAAAGCCCCCGCAACCGGCGTTGCAGGGGCTCCTCCGGGATTCGTTGCCCGCCGCCTGCGCGGCTCAGCTGCTCTCATGCGGTTTGTAGATGAAGCCGTAGGTCGGGTAGACCTTGCCGAAGCTGTTCGACTGGTTGCCGACCCGCACCGCCGACCAGTCGTTCGCCTCGGAGATGTCGATCACCACGGTGTCGACGGTGATCCGGTTGGTCACCCAGTTCGCCTGGTCCACCCGGATCTGCCGCGGGCTAAGCACCTCGGAGACCACCGCGACATGGCCGCGCGGCATGCCGCCGGTGGAGCGGAAGGTGAGCACCGCGCCCGAGACCGGCACCTGCCCCTTGGGATAGGTCTTGCCGGCGCCCTTCCACCAGGTCGCCGCGTCGCCGCGGATGTTGATGCCCGAGACCGCCCGGGCGAAGGGCACGCACCAGATCCGGCCGGGCCTGGCCTCGCGGATCCGCTCGGCCTCGGCCAGCACCGCCTGGCGCACCGCCTCGCGGCTCACCTGCGCCACCTGCACCACCGCGCTTGCACCACTGTCGGAACTGCCAGAGGCCAGCGCCGCGCCGGGCAGGGCCAGGGTCGCGGAAAGCAGCAAGGCGCAAAGGCGGGTGGTGATCATGCGGTCTGTCCCCTTATTTCTTCGGTCTCTCCGGGTCGGCGCGGCTGTTCCGCCGCTCCCCGCCCCGGGGCCGTGGCGCCCGCCCCCTGCGCGCGCCTTTGACCCGCCCATTTCACGAAGCACGGCGCAACCTCAAGCAGACGAGCCTGGTCGCGGCGGGTTTCCGCCGAACGGTTGATTTTTTCGGGAACCGGAACGGCGAGGACCCGCCGAGGTGACGTCCCGCGCCGACCAGCCCGGGATTTTCCCGCTTTGAGATCCTTGTCGCAGGACGGGAATCGCCCTGCACGCCCGTTCCATGAAAGCCGCAGCCGGGTCGGATCTTTGAAACCACCTTTCACCTTGGAAGAGGCGCCCCTTCAAGGCGGGTGATCCTCGCGGCGCGCCGAGCGGGCTCAGCCGCCCTTCGGCAGGGATCTGCCGAGGCCGCCGCCAGCCGCGGCCGGCGGCTCTGGAAGGCCGGTGGGGCCGCGCCTACATGAAGAGGACCAAACGACAGGATCACCGCCATGCGCCTTCTGCTTGCCATCCTTCTGCCCTGGTTGCAGTTCTTCACCATCGGCAGGCCCTTCGCCGGGATCATCTGCCTGATCCTGCAACTGACGCTGATCGGCTGGCTGCCCGCCGCGGTCTGGTCGGTCTATGCGCTGAACCAGTACAGCACCGACCGCAAGATCGAGAAGGCGCTGGGTCAGCGCGACCGCTGATCCTTCCCCGATTGCGGTTCTGCCCGGCCGGGGGAGCCGGGCTTGGGGGCATCGAGCCCCCGCGCCCGGCGCTGCCGCGGAAGAGGTCGCCAGCCGCAGTTCCGGGGGCCACTGTCGGCGCCTCCGGCGGGAGTATTTGGGCAAGGAGAGGCAGGGGCGGAGTCAGGGTCAGGGCGCGTGCGTCGGGAAGATCTCCGCCAGCGTCGGCCTGCGGGGGAGCAGGCCCTGGGTCTCGGCATGACCGAGGAAATCCGCCACCATCGGCGCATTGGCCTTGATGCCGCTCGCCGCCCAGTCCTCGCCCAGCTCAAGGTCCATCGTGGCGATGTCCTGCAGGATCCAGGGCGTCGTCTCGGCATATTTGCGGCGTTTGGCCAGCCACATCGCCAGCGACCGGTCGAAGAGCCGGGTCAGCGCCGCGGCAAGCCAGGGATGCGCCGTCGCCACCTCGCGTTTCAGCGCCAGGATATGCATCCCCGGCACATAGCCGTTCCGCCGGAAATACCCGATCTCGGCGCTACGGAAATCCTCCAACACGGGACGGAAGGGCGAGTCCCTGCGGAAGAAGCCCTCCGGCATGAAGGGGGTGAAGACCGCGTCGAGCCGCCCAGCCTCCAGCGCCTGCATCATCGGCTCCTCCCCCGGCATCGCCTCGATCCGGCCCGGGCGGGCGAAACGGCCGAGCCGGTCGACCACCGGATGCGCCTCGGTCAGCCGCCCGGCGAACCAAGCCGCATCCTCCACCCCCACCCCCGCCTCGGCCAGCACCGCCCGGGTCCAGGTGTTGCCGCTGTCCTGCCAGCCGGTGACGCCGATCCGCGCCCCGGCCAGATCCCCGAGCCGCCTCGGGCCGGAACGGGTGGTGAGGATGCAGCGGTGCCGGAAGCCGCGCATGAGAAAGCAGGGAACCCCGACGACGCCCGGCGCGCCGCCCGCCACCGCCTGCACATGCCGGCTGAGCGAGATCTCGGCCCCGTCATGCGCCGGATCGCCCGCCAGATCCTCGACCAGCGTGCCGACACGGTCGATCCTGAGCTCGATCCGCCGATCGGCGACATCGCCCAGAAGCAGCGGCGTCAGGTAATCCCAGTCGCGCAGGGCGAGGCGGATGGTCAGGGTCATGGCATTCTCCGGCTGTGGCGGCGGGAAAGAACACCCCGGAGCGGCCCTCGCGTCCAATCGAAAATCCTGACCTGCCGGTTAGATTTTTTTGATGGGGCAGCCCCGGCTAAATTCGCGGCAGGCGAAAAACGGTGCCATGGGCGTGATAAACGGCGGCTTCACCCGCGGAAGGCGGCGGCGGGAAGGCCTCGCGCCTCCCCGCATCCTCTTCGGCGGCCAGCAGACTCCGCAGGCCAGCGCCTTGTCTTCGCGGCATATTCCGGCGACAGACCCTCCTGCACCTCCTCCACCTGGCGGCGACACGCCCCGCCCTCGCCAAAGAAATCTATCTCACATAGAAATTTTTTCGATTGGACAGCCGCCGCCCGCGCCGCGTTCGATCAGGCAAGGATGCGGCCAGCCCGCCAAGCAACCCTCCACGCCACCCGGAATGAAACCCAGCGACACCTCCGAGGACCCCATGACAGAGCATTTTCCGACGATGACCCCGACGCGCCGCACCGTTCTTCTGAGCCTCGGGGCCGGTCTTGCCGCGATGGCGCTGCCGCGCGGCGGCTCGGCGCAGGCTGGCGATCAGGTGCTGCGCTTCGGCCTCTCGACCTTCCCGCCGACCATCAAGCCCTTCGACAACACCGGCGGCGCCGCCAATACCGTGAAGCTGATGCTCTGGCGCGGGCTGATGGGCTATGACGCCTCGGCCAGGCTGCAGCCGGAACTGGCCGAAAGCGTGGATTGGACCGACCCGCAGACCGCCGTCTTCAAGCTGCGCGCCAATGCCGTCTTCCACAACGGCAAGCCGGTGACCGCCGCCGATGTGGTCTACTCGCTGAACGAGATCACCAAGGAAGGCTCGACCGCCTATCTGAAAAGCGACCTCAGCATCCTCACGGCCGTCGAGGCGGTGGACGACAAGACGGTGAAGATCTCGCTCTCCGCCCCTTCCGCCGTCCTGCTCGACCTGCTGGCCAGCTACTGCTGCCCGATCATCTCGGCCGAAAGCACCGAGGACGCGCCGATCGGCGCCGGCCCCTTCACCATGAAGGGCTCCGAGAAGGGCGTCTACATCGAGGTCGAACGCTTCCCCGACTTCTACATGGAGGGCGAGCCGAATGTCGGCGGCATCCGCTTCATCGCCTATGCCGACGAGAACCTGCGCTACGCCGCGCTCGAGGCGGGCGACGTCGACCTGATCGAATACCTGCCCTGGCAGCAGTTCGACGCGGTCGATGCCTCCGACACGCTGGAGATGAAGAGCACCCTCGGCCCCTACATGTTCCTCCTCTTCAACGTGACGGAAGGCCCCTTCGCAGACCCCAAGGTGCGGCAGGCGGTGGGCTATGCGATCGAGCGGCAGGATGTGGTCGATGCCGCCTTCGCCGGGCGCGGCACGCCGCTCTTCGGCCTGCCCAACCCGCAGGGCTCGCCCTTCGATCTGGCCGATCCGGCGGTGGAATGGAGCTACGACCCTGAGAAGGCCAAGGCGCTGCTGGCCGAAGCGGGCTATCCGAACGGCTTCGACTGCCGCCTCCTGGCCACCGCGACCTACGGCATGCATCAGGACACGGCCTCGGTGGTGCAAGCCTATCTCGCGATGATCGGCATCAACGCCACGCTCGATCTGCCCGACTGGGGCAGCCGGGTGACCTCGGGCAAGGAGGGTCGCTACGACATCGCCGTGCACGGCACTTCCGGCACCTACAACGACCCGGATTCGCTCTGGCCGCTGCTCTACTCCGGCAACCCCTCCTACCTGCAGTCCTTCGGTTTCAAGTCCGAACGGATCGACGGGCTGCTGGAAAAGGGCCGCACCACCACCGATCAGGCCGAGCGCGAGGCGATCTACAAGGATCTGGCGAAGGCCTATTTCGAGGAAGTGCCGCAGGTGCCGCTCAACTGGCGCATCCAGGCCTATGCCATGCGCAGCAATGTGACGGGCTTCGAGTCGCTGCCCGGCTTCCTCAACGGCTCCTCGGCCTACGCACTCGACGATACGAAACTGGGCTGAGGCGCGCATGCTGGCTTTCCTCCTCCGTCGCGTGGCGACAGCGCTCGCCATGCTGCTCGTCGTCGGCACGATCATCTTTTCCATGCTGGCCATCGTGCCCGGCGATCCTGCGGAACTGCTGCTCTCCACCGGCGGCGGCAGTGCCTCGGAGGAGGCGATCCGGAACCTGCGGCTGGAGATGGGGCTCGACCGGCCCCTGCTCCAGCAATACCTGACCTTCCTCGGCGACAGCCTGCGCTTCGACTTCGGGACGTCCATCGTCGACGGCTCCTCCATCGCCGAGGCCATCGCCCTCCGCCTGCCCCGCACGCTGGAGATCATCGCGGCGGGCGCGGTGCTTGCCCTTCTGCTGTCGATCCCGGCGGGCACGCTGGCGGGCTTGCGCGCCGGCGGGCGATTCGACGGGATCACCTCGGGGCTCAACGCGCTCCTGACCTCGATCCCCGGCTTCGTGCTGGGCACGCTCTTCATCTATGTCTTCGCGCAGGTGCTGGGCGTGCTGCCCGCGGGCGGCTACGTCGCCTTCGCAGAAGACCCGGCACAGCATCTGCAGATGCTCATCCTGCCCGCCGTCACCGTGGCGCTGCATCTCTCGACCATCATCTTCCGCATGACCCGCGCCTCGGTGCTCGAGATGCGCGGCCATGACTGGGTCCGCACCGCCACCGCCAAGGGCCTCAGCCGCGGCCTCGTGGTGCGCCGCCACATCCTGCGGAACGCGCTCGGCCCGGTCATCACCGTGGTCGGCCTGCAGCTCGGCATCCTGCTCGGCTCCACCGTGCTCGTCGAGTTCGTCTACAACTGGCCCGGGCTCAGCGGCCTGCTGGTGACGGCGGTGGAGCAGCGCGACTACCCCACCGTGCGCGCCATCATCCTGACGGTCGCCGCCATCTTCATCGGCATCAATCTGGTGATCGATATCCTCTACTCCCTCCTCGACCCGAGGATCGCCCTGCAATGACCGCCCTTCCCCTCGCCGCCCGCCGCAGCCGCCGCCTTCCGAAGCTGCCGAAGCGGATGATCCTGCCCGCCGTGCTTCTGGCGCTGCTGATCGTCACCCCTTTCGCCGCCCCGCTCCTCACCCCCTACGACCCGGTGCAGATATCGGTCCGCGACCGCCTCGCCGCCCCGAGCTGGGAACACTGGCTGGGACAGGACGAGTTCGGCCGCGACCGCTTGGCCCGCGTGCTCTATGGCGGGCAGGTCTCGCTGACCGTGGCCTTCGTCGCCACCTCCATCGCCTGCGTCATCGGCACGCTCTTCGGCCTGATCGGCGCCTATTTCCGCGGACCGTTCGAGTTCGTCACCACCCGCCTTGCCGATGTGGTGCTCTGCTTCCCGCCGATCCTGCTGGCGCTGCTCGTCGTCACCCTCTTCGGCCCCGGCGCCGACACGCTGGTGGCGGTGCTGTCGATCCTCTACTTCCCCGCCTTCGCCCGCATCGCCTTCTCCGAAGCCCTGCGCGTCTCGGCGCTGGATTTCGTCGAGGCCTCCCGCGCCCTCGGCACCCCCTCGCACCGCATCGTGCTCAAGACCATCCTGCCGAACATCGCGGGCCCGGTCTCGGTGCAGTATTCCCTCACCGCCGCCGCCGCGATCACCATCGAGAGCGGGCTGTCCTTCCTCGGCCTCGGCGTCGTGCCGCCCGCGCCCTCCTGGGGCCAGATGATCCGCGGCGCCCGCGCCTTCATGAACCAGGACCCGCTGGGCATCCTCATCCCCTGCGTCGCCCTCACCCTGACGATCTACGCCATCAACTTCTTCTGCGACCGCCTGCGCGACACGCTCGACCCTAAGGGCAATGCGGGCGGCAAGGATGTGACCTCCGTCCCCGCGCCGGGCCGCGCCCCGGTGCAGGAGGAGGCCGATGTCATCGCCTCGGTCCGCGACCTGCGGCTGGAGCTGCGCCACCCGAAAGGCGCCGTGGACGTGATCGAGGATGTCTCGCTCACCCTGCGCGCCAATCAGTGCACCGCCCTCGTGGGCGAGAGCGGCTCGGGCAAGTCCCTGACCTCGCTCGCCATCATGGGCCTGCTACCCGGCGCGATCCGGCAGGCCGACGGCGCGCTGCACCTGCGCCGCAAGCAGGGCGGCATGGTCGATCTCGGCGCGCTCGGCCCCAAGGCGCTGGAGGACGTGCGCGGCAACGATGTCGCCATGATCTTCCAGGAGCCGATGACCTCGCTGAACCCGATCCACAAGGTCGGCGCCCAGATGGTCGAGGCGATCCTGTCGCACCGCAAGATGCCGCGCGCCGAGGCCCGCAGCCGCGCCATCGCCCTGCTGGAGCTGGTCGGCATCAACGAGGCCGCGCGCCGCTTCGACGGCTACCCGCACGAGATGTCGGGCGGCATGCGTCAGCGGGTGATGATCGCCATGGCGCTGACCTGCGAGCCGCGCCTCCTCATCGCCGACGAGCCCACCACGGCGCTCGACGTGACCATCCAGGCCGAGATTATCGAACTGCTGCAGAAGCTGCGCCAGGACTACGCCGACGGGTTGAGCCTCCTCTTCATCAGCCACAACCTCGGCATCGTCTCCGAAATCGCCGACCGCGTCGTGGTGATGTATTCCGGTCAGGTGGTCGAGGAAGGCCCGGCCCAACAGGTGCTCACCGACCCGCACCACCCCTACACCCGCGCCCTGATGGAAAGCATGCCCTCGGCCCATGCCGATCTGCATTCCGCCCGCGGCGACCGGCTGCAGGCGATCAGCGGCACCCCGCCCCTGCCCGATGCCCGCCCCTCCGGCTGCAGCTTCCGCGACCGCTGCCCGATGGCCCTTCCCGCCTGTGCCGAGGCCCGCCCGCCGCTCTTTGCCAGCGCCGACGGCAGCCGCGCCGCCCGCTGCATCCGCGCCCCCGAAGCACAGGAGGCCGCATGACCCCGCTCCTCGAAGTCCGTGGCCTGAACAAGAGCTACCCCGCCGGTCGCAAGGGCCTCTTCGGCAAGCGCATGATGCAGGTGCTGCGCGACGTGAGCCTGACCGTGCAGCCCGGCGAGGTGCTGGGACTGGTGGGCGAAAGCGGCTCGGGCAAGAGCACCATCGGCAAGGCCATCCTGCGGCTGATCCCCTCCTCATCGCAGGCGATGCGCTTCGACGGGCAGGATCTGAACACCCTGCCCAGCGCCGATCTGCGCCGCCTGCGCAAGGACATGCAGATCATCTTCCAGGATCCCTACGCCAGTCTCGACCCGCGCAAGACCGTGCGCGCCGTGCTCTCCGAGGCGCTCGACACCCACGACCTGCACAGGGGCGCGGCCCGCCAGCCCCGCCTCACCGCGCTGATGGAGATGGTCGGCCTCAACCCGATCTTCCTCGACCGCCGCCCGCATGAATTCTCCGGCGGCCAGCGCCAGCGCATCGGCATCGCCCGCGCCCTCGCGGTGGAGCCGAAGTTCATCGTCTGCGACGAGGCGGTCTCGGCGCTCGACGTCTCGATCCAGGCGCAGGTGCTGAACCTGCTGGCCGATCTGCGGGCGAAAACCGGCATCTCGCTCCTCTTCATCAGCCATGACCTCTCTGTGGTGCGCTACATCTCCGACCGGGTGATGGTGCTCTATCTCGGCCGGGTGATGGAGGTGGGCGGCGCCGATCAGGTGCATTTCGCCCCCCGCCATCCCTATACCGCCGCACTGATCTCGGCGGAGCCGAGCCTCGGCCATGCGCCCGACCGCATCCGCCTGACGGGCGAGATTCCCTCGCCCCTCACCCCGCCCTCCGGCTGCGTCTTCCGCAGCCGCTGCCCCTATGCCCTGCCCGCCTGCGCCGAAACGGCGCCGGAGCTCCGCCCGGCAGGAGAAGGCCGTCTCAAGGCCTGCATCCGCGACGACATCCTGCAAGGAACCTGAAGAAGATGATGACCGAGAAACTGAAGATCGCCGAACTGACCAGCGAAGAGGCGCGGCAATACCTGACCGACGAGGCGGTGATCCTGCTGCCGATGGGCTCGCTCGAGGATCAGGGCACCCATGCGCCGATGGGCGACTATCTTGCCGCCGAGGCTGTGGCGCTCGACATCGCCCGCGCCGCCCGCGCCGAGGGCGTGCCGACCTTCATCGCCCCGGTGATCCCCTTCGGCGGCGCCGACTACTTCGGCTCCTCGCATGGCGGCATCGCCATCAGCCAGTCGACCCTCGTGGCCCTGCTCGACGACATGTTCGCCAGCCTCGCCCGCCATGGCCTGACCAAGGTGCTCGTCATCAACGGCCACGGCGGCAATGTGGGGCCGATCAACGAGGTCGCGCTGAAGTGGCGCCAGAAGAACGGCATGTTCGTCGCCTCGATGTATCTCTGGCAGATCAGCTACGAACTCCTGAAGGACATCCTCGGCCCGGAAGCGGCGGCGAAATCCTCCGGCCACGGCGGCGACCCGCTGACCTCCATCGGCCTGCACTACTACCCCGAGATCCTGCGCATGGATCTGAAACAGGCCCCGCCCGTCGGGCAGAAGGCGCTCGGCGTCGATGTGGCGGGCTTCGCCGCGCTCAAATACGACGGCGCCCGGCTGCAAGCCCCGATCGAGGCGATCGAGACCGCGCCGCATGGCGTCTGGGGCGGCGACCCGAAACATTGCTCCGCCGAAACCGGCAAGGCGCTGAGCGAGCGTCTGGTGCGGATCGGCGCGGGCTTCATCCGCGACCACGTCGCCACCGGCTTCAAGGGCTGACGACCCGCCCGGCGGCGGCGGCCCTCGGTCGCCGCCGCGGCTCAGGCGGGGCGGAAGGCCACGTAGCGCGGATGCGCCGTGGCCCATTCCTCCGCCGCCTGCCGCGCCAGCGCGAAGATCTCCTCGGTCTGCGCCTTGCGCGCCTTGTTCAGATGCACGCAGCGCACGTCGAGCGGCGCCAGCTGCACCGTCGTCGGCAGTTCAACCAGCATCCCCGTGGAAATCTCCTGCTCCAGCGCCGCCAGCGGCACCGCCGAGGCGCCATAGCCCAGCCGCACCAGATCGCAGATCGTGCCCAGCGAATTGCCGGTATGGCGCGCATTGGGCCGCCGCTTGGTCTCCTCCACCAGATCGGCCACCGGCCCGAACAGTGGCGAGCTGTGCGGATAGAGGATCAGCGGCAGCTCGCGCAGCTCATCCGGCGTCAGCGGGCGGGTGACCTCGCCCACCACATCGGGCCGCGCCACCCAGCCGATGCGGTAGAGCACCGAGAAACTGTTCTGGATCTGCGGCAACCCCGCCTCGCCGGTGACGAAGGCCATGTCGAGCGCCCCCGACCGCACCTGCTGGCGCAGATCGACGTTGGAGCCGGAATGGAAATCCACCAGCGGCCCCTCGGGCATCTGCGAGATCTTCCGCCGCAGCGTGACGCCCCATGTCTTCGTCACCATGCCCACGGCGCCGATGGTATAACGCTTCTTTTGCTTCGTCCTCAGACGGCTGGTCAGCGCCTCGCTCAGGTTGAGGAAGGTCTCGGCATATTCGGCAACCTCGTGCCCCTGTTCGGTCAGGGTGAATTCCGCCTGCGTCCGGTCCATCAGCGGCACGCCGAAGCTGGCCTCCAGCCCCGAAATCCGCGCCGATACCGCAGGTTGCGTCAGGCCGATGTGATCCGCGACGCGCTGGTAGCTCTTGAGACGGGTGAGCCAGTAGAAGGCTTCCAACTGCTTGAAGTTCATGGCGGCACTCTAGCGCAGCCGGGGCCGGGCGGCACATAAAAATCTTCTATGGCACGCACCAGAATTATTGCTTTGACCCCGCGCGCCCTCCTGCGGTGAATGGACCCAAAGCCACCCAGCGCCACAGCGGCCCCCAGCGCGGGCCCGACCGCAGAGTTTTGAGGATTTCCGCCATGAGCATCATCGTCTCCCTCCCCGCCGCCGACAAGACCGACTGGTGGTGCCAGATGCTGCGCGACCTCATGCCCGACTGGAACATCTATCCGCTCGGCAAGGAGCCCGACCCCGAGGCGATCCAGTATTCCGTCGTCTGGCGCCCCGCGACCGGCGCCATGACGCCCTACCGCAACCTCAAGGCCATCGTCTCGCTCGGCGCGGGCATCGACCATGTGCTCGCCGATGAGAAGCTGCCCGAGGACGTGCCGATCATCCGCACCGTCGGCACCGATCTCACGCAGCGCATGAAGGAATACATTGCGCTCCACGTCCTGCGCCACCACCGCCAGCTGCCGAAGATCCAGGCCAACCAGACCGCGCACAAATGGGAGCAGATCGTCGTCCCCCCCGCCACCGAGCGGCGCGTCGGCATCATGGGTCTCGGCAATCTCGGCGGCGCGGCGGCCGAGCTGCTGGCGTCCATCGGCTTCCAGGTCGTCGGCTGGTCCCGCTCCCCCAAGGAGATCCCGGGCATCCGCACCTATGCCGGCGCCTCCGAGTTCGGCGCCTTCCTCGAAGGGACCGAGATCCTCGTCTGCCTCCTTCCCCTCACCGAAAGCACCCGCGGCATCCTCAACGCCGACACCTTCAACCGGCTGAAGCGCGGCGCCGCCGTGATCAATGCCGCCCGCGGCCAGCACCTCGTCGACAGCGACCTGATCGACGCCCTCGCCTCCGGCCAGATCGAGGGCGCAACGCTCGACGTGTTCCACACCGAACCGCTGCCGAAGGACCATCCGTTCTGGGATCACCCGGCGATCACCGTCACCCCGCATGTCGCCTCGCTGATCGACGCGCCCACCGGCAGCAAGATCGTGGCGAAGAACATCCGCACCTTCCACGAGACCGGAACAGTGGCCGACATAGCCGACGCCAAACGCGGCTACTGACGCCTCCGACACCTGTCCCGCCCGCCAGATCCGGCCGCCTCGCAGCGGCCGGTTTTCCGCATTTCCGCATCCCGACAATGATATTCCAAAACAAGGACTTGCAATAACTCCCTCATCCACCCTCTCAACTCTCCAAACCAAATTTTCTCGATGCAGAGATAAAGAAAATTCGATTGGACTTGCCGCCCCACAACCCGTTGCATCGCAGGGGCAGAACGGGCCGTACGAAGCCCGTCAGCCGACTTCCTCCCCGCCTCCGGGCCGGGCCGCAGCCCTCCTCCGATCCGTTCCTCCCACGGATGCCCGCGCAAGCGGCGGCGGTCGGCTGCGCTCCGCCCGCCCCGATCCAACAGGAGTTCCCGATGAAGACCCCCCTCAGCCTCGCCGCCTCGGCCCTCTTCCTCGCCACCGCCGCCCATGCCCAGTCCGAGATCTCGGGCGAGATCACGCTGGCCGCCTATTCCGGCATCTTCCAGGACAAATACACCCAGGCCGTCATCGCCCCCTTCGAGGCGAAATATCCCGGCGTGAAGGTGAACTACTTCTCCAACACCGCCTCTTCCGCCATCCTCGGCGCCCTGCGTTCGCAGGCTGGCGACCCGCAGACCGATGTGGCGATCTTCGATGTCTCCACCGCGCTGATCGGCAACAAGGAGGGCCTGCTCTCGCCGCTCAGCCTCGAGGAGATCCCCAACCTCGCCGATCTCGTGCCGCAGGCCACCGTGCAGGAGGGCTACGGCCCCGCCGTCACCTTCGACAACCTCGTGCTCATCTACAACACCGAGATGGTGCCCGAGAAACCGACCTCGCTGAACGTGCTCTGGGATGCCGCCTATGCCGGCAAGATCGCCGTCACCTCGATGCCCTCGATCCTCGGCTCGGGCCTCATGGTGATGACCTCGGCCATGCTGGGCGAAGACTACACCCAGTCCGTCGAGCAGGCCGCGGCCAAGCTGGCCGAACTGGCCCCCG
>NZ_PZKG01000015.1 GCF_003034985.1 Cereibacter changlensis JA139 | reverse complement strand
GCCTTTAGCCGCCACTTCATAGTTAAGTTACTATTTTGATACGGTACTTTGACGCCTCCACTCCGCGCAAAGAAGCAGCGGCCACCTTCGTGAGGCGCCAGCGGGGCTGCGGGTCACGCCGCTTCAAAGAGCGAGCGACGGCTCCTCCCGACCGGTGCTGGCGCGGCAGGTCGCCACGAAGGCCTGCATGGCCGAGATGCGGGCGCCGGACAGGTTCCACAAGACTCCGGTCTGCCGCCCGCCCGCGTCGGGCAGCTGGATCTTGCGCAGCCGCAGTCCCTCGGGCCAGGGCGGCGCCCAGTCCGGCACGATGGCGACGCCGAGGCCCCGGCTCACGAGCCCCGCGATCGCGTCGAGCGCGTCGAGTTCCAGCCATTCCTGAACCGTCAGCGCGTTCCGCCGCAGGTAGCGGTCGACGATCTGCCCGCCCCACTGGTTGCGGTCGTAGCGGATGAAGGGGTGGCTCTCGATCATCGCCACCGGGTCCTCCCCCACCGCATCCTCGGGCGCCAGCAGCACGAGCGGCTCCTCGCGGAGCGTGAGCCAGCCGGTCGATTTCGGCATGGGGAATTGCGGACGCACGATCACCGCGGCGTCGAGCTCTCCCCTGATGACCCCGTGGTAGAGGTTCACCGAGGAATCCGGACGGATGTAATACTCGATGCGGGGATGACGCGCGCGCAACCGGGCGATGATGGCCGGCAGAAGCCCGGTGAGCGAGGTCGCGATGGCGCCGAGCCGCAGTTGCCCAGCCGGCTCGTCCTGTGCCGCCACGGCGCGCAGGTCGCGCGCGCCATCGATGAGCGCGCGCGCATGATCAAGGACCGCCAGCCCGGAGGCGGTGGGCCGCACCCGCCGCCCCACCCGCATGACGAGCGAATGGCCCAGGTCGCGTTCGAGCGTGCGCAGCCGCTGCGACAGGGCGGCCGATGTCAGGTTCAGCCGCCGCGCCGCCTCGGCGATGGAGCCGCAGTCAGCCACGGTGACGAAGCTTTCGAGAAAGCGGATATCCATCATGCTCCTTGCGGGTCGCCCGGCGGACCATGGCTTTCCTATCTTCTCAAAGCACAAAAAGCCATTTTTTCTTTCCGGTCGTCCGGCATAGACGGAACGGAAGCGAAGGCTGCCGCAGAGGAGCGAGACATGACGATCGAAGCGAAGTTCCGGAAACTCGGCACCGACAATGCCCCCGGGCAGGAAGTGCGGCAGACTGCGGCGGGCCTCGAGGCGCTGATGCGCGGCGAGGCGCTGGCGGGCCGGCCAGTCGATTTCTCGCATGGCGACGTGGATGCGCATGAGCCGACGCCGGGGGCCTTCGACCTCTTCTCGGCAGGCGTGGCCTCGGGCGGGGTGCAGGCCTATACCGAATATCGCGGCGATCTGGGCATCCGCGACCTGCTGGCCCCGCGGCTTGCGGCCTTCACGGGCGCGCCGGTCGATGCGCGCGACGGGCTCATCATCACGCCCGGCACCCAAGGGGCGCTGTTCCTCGCGGTGGCGGCGACGGTCGCGCGCGGCGACAAGGTGGCCATCGTCCAGCCCGACTATTTCGCCAACCGCAAGCTCGTCGAATTCTTCGAGGGCGAGATGGTCCCGGTACAGCTCGACTATGTCTCGGCCGACGAGACGCGGGCGGGGCTCGATCTGACCGGACTGGAAGACGCCTTCAAGGCCGGTGCCCGGGTCTTCCTCTTCTCGAACCCGAACAATCCCGCCGGCGTGGTCTATTCGGCCGAGGAGATCCGCCAGATCGCGGCGCTGGCTGCGCGCTACGGCGCGACCGTGATCGCCGACCAGCTCTATTCCCGGCTGCGCTATGCGGGGGCGAGCTACACGCATCTGCGCGCCGAAGCGGCGGTCGATGCCGAGAATGTCGTCACCATCATGGGCCCGTCGAAGACGGAATCGCTCTCGGGCTACCGGCTGGGCGTGGCCTTCGGCTCCCGCGCCATCATCGCGCGGATGGAGAAGCTGCAGGCCATCGTGAGCCTGCGCGCCGCGGGCTACAGCCAGGCGGTGCTGCGCGGCTGGTTCGACGAGGCGCCGGGCTGGATGGAGGAGCGCATCGCCCGGCATCAGGCGATCCGCGACGAACTGCTGCGCGTGCTGCGAGGCTGCGAGGGCGTCTTCGCCCGCACGCCGCAGGCCGGCAGCTACCTCTTCCCGCGGCTGCCGAAGCTCGCGGTCGCGCCCGCGGATTTCGTCAAGCTCCTGCGGCTGCAGGCCGGCGTCGTGGTGACGCCCGGCACCGAGTTCAGCCCGCACACGGCCGACAGCGTGCGGCTGAACTTCAGCCAGGATCACGAGGCCGCCGTCGCCGCCGCCCAGCGGATCGTGGCGCTGGTCGAGCGGTATCGCGCATGACGGCCGCCCTCTCCCAGCCGGTCCCTCAGGGCGACTACATTCCGGCCCGCCGGGCGGGCGCGCTGATCTTCACCTCGGGCATGACGCCGCGCCGCGAGGGGGTGCTGCAATTCACCGGCCCGGTGCGCCGCGACCAGCCGCTCGAGGAGCAGCGGGATGCCGTCCGGCTTGCCTGCGAGAATGCGCTGGCCGCCGCGCGCGGCCTTCTGGCCGAGGGCGAGAGCCTCGCCATGATCCTCTCGCTCACCGTCTATGTCGCAGCGGAGCCCGGCTTCGAGGCGCATTCGAAGCTCGCCGATTTCGCGTCGGCGCGGCTGCGCGAGGAGCTCGGGCCCGCGGGCATCGGCGCCCGCGCCGCCGTGGGCGTGGCCACCCTGCCCGGCAACGCCCCCGTCGAGATCCAGCTCATCGCCACCGTCTGACATGAAACGGGCCGGCCAGGCCCTCCTAGCCCATAGGAACGCCCCCAGATGACCAGCTCCCGCCTTTCCTCCCGGCTTCAGGCCGTGCAGCCCTCGCCCACCATCGCCATGACGCGGCTTGCGGCCCAGCTGCGCCGCGACGGCAAGGACATCATCGGCCTGTCGCAGGGCGAGCCCGACTTCGACACGCCCGTTCATATCCGGCAGGCCGCCGCCGCCGCCATCGAGGCGGGCCAGACCCGCTACACCGACGTGGACGGCACGCCCGAGCTGAAGGCCGCCATCGTCGAGAAATTCCGCCGCGAGAACGGGCTCTCTTACGAGACGAACCAGATCAGCGTCGGCACAGGCGGCAAGCAGGTGCTTTACAACGCGCTGCTGGCCACGCTCGATGAGGGCGACGAGGTGATCGTGCCCGCGCCCTACTGGGTCTCCTACCCCGACATGGTGCGGCTTGCGGGCGGGGTGCCGGTCACCGTCTCCTGCCCCGAGGAGGACGACTTCCTGCTGACCGCGCCCGCGCTGCGGGCGGCGATCACGCCGCGCACCAAATGGGTGATCCTGAACTCGCCCTCGAACCCGACCGGCATGGGCTATTCGGCCGCCCATCTGCGGGCTCTGGCCGATGTGCTGCTCGAATTCCCGCATGTCTTGGTGATGACCGACGACATGTATGAACACCTGCGCTACGACGGCTGGGAATTCGCCACCATCGCGCAGGTCGAGCCGAAGCTCATGGAGCGGGTGCTGACCTGCAACGGCGTGTCGAAGGCCTTCTCGATGACCGGCTGGCGCATCGGCTATGCCGGGGGTCCGGCCGACATCATCAAGGCGATGGCCACGCTCCAGTCGCAATCGACCTCGAACCCCTCCTCGGTGAGCCAGGCCGCGGCGCTCGCGGCCCTGACCGGGCCGATGGAGTTCCTGGCCGAGCGCAACGAGATCTTCCGCCAGCGGCGCGACCTGTGCCTCTCGGCGCTGAACCAGATCGAGGGGCTGAGCTGCGTGCGCCCGAATGGCGCCTTCTACCTCTTCCCCTCCTGCGCCGGCATGATCGGCCGCACCCGGCCCGACGGGCGCAGGATCGAGACCGACACTGATTTCGTGATGTATCTGGTCGAGGAAGCGGGCGTCGCCGCGGTGCCGGGCAGCGCCTTCGGCCTCGCCCCCTACTTCCGCATCTCGTTCGCAACCGACACCGAGCGGCTGCGCACCGCCTGCGAGCGGATCCGCGCGGCCTCGGCCCGGCTGACCTGAGGCCGGGCTCCCAGCGGCCTGCCCGGCAGCGGCGGGCCCCAACCACGACAAAGACGGAGACCGACATGGATCTGGGTATCAGAGGCAAGACGGCGCTGGTTCTGGGCGCGGGCGGGGGCCTCGGCGGCGCCATCGCCCGCTCGCTCGCCCGCGAGGGCGTGCGGGTGGCGCTCGGCGACATCGACCTCGTCGCGGCCGAAGCCACGGCCGAGGCGATCCGGGCCGAGGGTGGCGCCGCGCTGCCGCTCGCCTGGGATCTGGCCGACCTCGGCGCCATCGAGACGAACGTGAGCCGGATCGAGGCCGAGCTGGGCCCGGTCGACATCCTCGTGAACAACACGGGCGGGCCGAAGCCCTCGCCGGTTTCGGGGCAGGATCCCGAGCTCTGGCGCACGAGCTTCGAGTCCATGGTGCTCTCGGTCGTGGCCATCACCGACCGCGTGCTGCCAGGCATGCAGGCGCGCAAATGGGGCCGCATCATCACCTCGACCTCGTCGGGCGTGGTGGCGCCGATCCCGAACCTCGGCCTGTCGAACGCGCTGCGCATCTCGCTCGTCGGCTGGTCGAAGACGCTGGCGCGCGAAGTGGGCCGCGACGGCATCACCGCCAACATCGTGCTGCCCGGCCGCGTCGCCACCAAGCGCATCACCTTCCTCGACGAGCAGAAGGCCGCGCGCGAGGGCCGCGCCGTGGCCGATGTGGCCGCCGAGAGCGTGGCCTCGATCCCGCTCGGCCGCTATGGTCAGCCCGAGGAATACGGCGACGCCGTGGCCTTCCTCGCCTCGGCCCGCGCCTCCTACATCACCGGCAGCACCCTCCGCATCGACGGCGGCCTGATCGCCAGCATCTGACACAGGAAAGAAACAGCATGACCACCGACACCGCCAAGGAACAGGCCCTGATCGAGGCCCTGCGCGGCGTGACCACCGCGACCCTCACCACCGTCCTTCTGAAGAAGGGCCTGCGCAACGTCTGGATGCGCGGCGCCATGCCGCTCGAGCCCGGCCAGCCGCGCATCGTCGGCCGCGCCTTCACCCTGCGCTTCGTGCCCGCGCGCGAAGACCTCGCTACCCCGGCCAGCTGGTCCTCGCCGATCTCGACCCGCGCCGCCATCGAGGCGATGCCCGAGGGCTGCATCTGCGTGGTCGACGCCATGGGCATCACCGATGCGGGCATCTTCGGCGACATCCTCTGCGCGCGGATGAAGCAGCGCGGCGTGGCGGCCCTCGTGACCGATGGCGTCGTGCGCGATGTGGCGGGCGTGCGCGGCACCGGCCTGCCGGTCTGGTGCGCGGGCGTGGCCGCTCCGCCCTCGGTCGCGGGCCTGACCTTCGTGGCCTGGGAGCAGCCGGTGGGCTGCGGCGGCGTCGCCGTCTTCCCGGGCGACATGGTGGTGATCGACGACGATGGCGCTGTGCTGATCCCGGCCGATCTGGTCGAGGCCGTGGCCGAGGAGTCGGTCGAGCAGGAGCGTCTCGAAGGCTGGATCATGACCCAGGTCGAGGCGGGCGTGCCGCTTCCGGGCCTCTATCCCGCCAATGCCGAGAACAAGGCCAAGTACGAGGCCTGGAAGGCGCAATCGGGCCAGTGATCTTCGGCGGGGCCGCGTGGCCCCCGCCTCCGTCTCCCCACCTCCCCGGGTCAGGGCCTGCCCCTGCCCGGGGCCTTTTTTTGAAAGGCTCTGCCATGCCGCGGATCGCGCTCGTCACCCGTCTGTCGCCCGAGGCCGAGGCCCATTGGGCCGGGCATCTCGCCCGCGCCCTGCCCGGCGAGCGGATCGGCAGCTTCCGCGACCTGAGCCCCGCGGAACGGGCCGAGGTGGACATCGCCATCGTGGCCAATCCCGACCCGGCCGATCTGGCCGCCTTGCCGAACCTCGTCTGGGTGCACAGCCTCTGGGCCGGGGTCGAGCGGATGGCAGCGGAACTTGGGCAGTTTGCGCGCCCCATCGTGCGGCTCGTCGATCCCGAGCTTGCCCGCACCATGGCCGAGGCGGCGCTGGCCTGGACCTATTATCTCTTCCGCGACATGCCGGCCTATGCCGCCCAGCAGCGCGCCCGCGTCTGGAAGGGGCTGCCCTACAAGCGGCCCGAGCGCACCAGGGTGGGGGTGCTGGGCCTCGGCGAACTCGGCGCTTCGGCGGCGCTCCGGCTGCGCGATGCAGGCTTCGACGTCCATGGCTGGAGCCGGTCGCCGAAGGAGATCCCGGGCGTCACCTGCCACGCGGGTGAAGAGACGCTCGGGCGGATGCTGGGGCAGGTCGAGATCCTCGTCTGCCTGCTGCCGCTCACGGGCGAGACCCGGGGGCTTCTCGATGCCCGCCGGCTTGCGTGCCTGCCTGAGGGGGCGCAGATCATCAACTTCGCCCGCGGCCCGATCCTCGACAGCGCGGCGCTGATCGAGGCGCTCGACAGCGGCCGGATCCGCCATGCGGTGCTCGACGTGTTCGAGGTCGAGCCCCTGCCCGAGGCCTCGCCGTTCTGGGGCCATCCGAACGTGACGGTGCTGCCGCATATCTCGGCCCCGACCGATACCGAAACGGCCTCGGCCATCGTGGGGGCGCATGTTGCCGACTACCGCGCGACAGGCCGCATCCCGCCCTCGGTCGATCTCACCCGCGGTTACTGACGGGCTGGCAACGGCCTGCACAAGGGACCGCCCCGGAGTGTCCGGGGCGCGCGCTCCGGTTCGGGCCAGACCCGGAGCGGCCTCCCGGCGTGGCCTGCCCGCCGATGCGCCCGTCCGCAGCCCCCCTTTCGGCCTCGCGCCCTCTCCCCTCAGGCGGGGCGCGCGCCGATCAGGCTGCGGCGGTCGAGCACGCAATGCACACCCTTCTGCCCGTTCACCACCTGCGTGATCCGCAGATCGGCGCAGAGGCTCGCGTGCCGCCACGCCTCGGTGCGGGTGAGGCCGGTATGCGCGCCGATCCAGTCGAGCATCCGGGCGGTCGCGTCGCGCGCCGCCTGATCGAGCGTCTCGTGAAAGCCCATGGTCACGATCAGCTCGCCCAGCTCGATCTCGGGAGCGGCGGGCGCCGTCTCCTTCTCGAGCATGAAGCGGAAACGGCCGTTCAGCGCGGTCTCGAGCGCGGTGTCGCAGACCTCGCCGTCGCCCTGCAGCGCATGGCCGTCGCCCGCGAAGAACAGCGCGCCCGGGCAGAAGACCGGGAAGGAGATCCGCGCGCCCTGCCGGAAGAAGCGGTTGTCCACATTGCCGCCGAAGGGTCCGGGCGGCACGGAGCTGACGGTTCCCCCTTCGGGCGGCGGGGCCATGGCGAGGATGCCGAAGAAGGGCGCGAGCGCGACCTCGGGGCCCCAAGGCAACCGCGCGCTGCGGCGCGCCCGGTCGATGGGGATGACGAGGCTCTCGTAGACCGGCGCAAGGTCGGGGAAGATCCCGAAGCCCGGCTCGATGGCGCTCCAGCCCCAGTCCTGCGCCAGAGTGATCTCCTCGATCTCGACGATCAGCCGGTCGCCGGGCTCGGCTCCCGCGACATGGACCGGCCCCGTCAGCATGTGGGGCCCGAGATGCGGCGCCTGCGCGGCCATCACCGCGCGGTGACTGTCGAGCACCCGGCAGGGATGGCCCTCGGGCGGCAGGTTGCGCGGGCCGCCCGACAGGGTCTCGATCACCGCCCGCTCGCCGGGCGCAAGCCGCAGCACAGGCGCGGCGGCGGGATCGAGATGGCCCCAGCGGACGGTGGCGGGCGAGGCGGGAAGGTGATGGTCCAGGGGGCGCTCCATCGGCAAAAGGGTCAGCGCACCGTCATCCGTCTGGGCAGGTTCGACAAGACCTCGATGCCGGTTTCCGTGACGATCACCGTCTCGGAGGCGCCGACCGTATAGTCGCCGTAGCTGCGCAGCGTAGCGGGCAGGTGGAAGACCATGCCGGGCTCGAGCAGCCGGTCCACGCCGGTGAAGAGCGACAGGATCGCCCCCTCGCCCCAGTCGGGGGCAAAGGCTGCGCCCATCGAATAGCCGATGCGCTTGCGGAAGGCGGCGGTGTAGCCCGCGGCGTCGATCACCGCCTGCGCGGCCTCGTGCGGGGCGGCGCAGGGCGCGCCCGGGCGCAGGGCCGCCAGCGCCGCGTCGAGCGCGCGCTCGGCCGTGTCCATCATCCGCGCGGCCTCGGCGGGCGGCGGGCCGATCCAGACGCTGCGCATGAGCGCCGCGTGGTAGCGGTCGTGGCTTGCCGCCAGTTCGAGGAAAACCGCATCGCCGGGCTCCAGCATCCGCCGCCGCCAGGTCGCATGCGGCACGCCCGAGCGGGGCCCCGAGGAGACCAGCGGCTCCATCGCCATCGCTTCCGAGCCCGCGCGGATCGCGGCGCCCATCATGGCGGCGGCCACCTCGTTCTCGCTGACGCCGGCGCGGCAGGCCTCGATCGAGGCGGCGATGGCGGCCTCGGCATAGCCCGCGGCCTTGCGGATCGCGGAGAGCTCGGCCGGGGATTTCACCGCGCGCAGGCGTTCCGCCACGCCCGATCCATCGATCAGCGCCACGCCCGCAAGGGCCGAGGCGATGCGGTCGGCAAGGTCCTGACCGATGAACCAGGCGCTGCGCTCCATGGCGATGCGCCCGAGCCCGAGGCCCCGCACCAGCGCGGCCAGCGCCTCAGCGGGATCCTCGCCGTCCTGCCAGGCGCGGATGTCGGCAAGCCAGGTCGAGGCCCGCGCCCCCGTCGTCTCCAGCTGGCGCACGAGCAGCACGGGTGCCCCCTCGACCGGAACCACGAGGGCCTGGAAGGCGAAGTAGCCCGCCGTCTGCCGCCCGGTGGCCCAGAAGATGTTCTCGGGGCCGAGCAGCACCAGCGCATCGGCGCCGAGACGCGCGGTCTCGGCCTGCAGCCGCGCGATGCGGCCTTCGAATTCGGCAGGGGGAAAGACGGCGTCGCGGCCGCGGAGCGGATCGGCCGCAGCCTCCGCCGGAAGTGTCGACATGGGGTCAGTCCTTGTTGAGCCAGCCCAGCGTGCGGGCGCGCATACGGTCGAAATGAAGCGCCATGGCGGCAGCGGCCGTCGCGGCGTCGCGGCTGGCGATCGCGTCGATCACCGCGATATGCTCGCGGGCCTGATCGGCGAAATTGGTGTGGGTGCGGATGATGGTGCTGCGCCGCACGATGGCGCGCTGCTCGGCGAGCAACCCCGGCAGCAGCGTCAGGCCAGCGGCCAGCGCCACCGCGCGGTGGAAGATGCCGTCATCCTGCCAGAAGCTCTCGAAATCCATCGCCCCGGCGTCGAGGTAGCGCAGCTGCGCCTCGCGCGCGGCTTCAAGTTCGGGTGTTATGCCGAAGCCCGCCGCCCGGCGCGCGGCGGCGCGTTCGAGGATCAGGCGCAGCTGGATGATGTCGAGCAGCTGCTCGACCGAGACGCGCCGCACGAGGAGCGCGCCGTTGGCCATCCGCTCGATCACCTGCTCGCGCTCGAGCACCGAGAGCGCCGAGCGCAGCGGCGTGCGCGAGATGCCCAGCCGCTCGGCCAGCTCGCGCTCGGTCAGGATCGTATTCGGCGCGATCCGGCCCTCGAGGATGTCATCGCGAAGCCGGCGGTAGGCGCTCTGCGAAAGGGTCTCGGGACTCATGGGGAGCCGTTCCCGGACAGGGCGGCGAAGACGGCCTCGACCGCGCGGGCGAGGTCGGCCGGGTCCATCCCCTCGTCGGGGCAATGGCTGCCGTTCCAGTTGCGGATGAAGACCATGACGCTGTCCCAGCCCGCGCTGGCAAAGGCCGCCGCATCATGGCCGCCGCCCGAGAGCATCCGGCGCGGCGCGTCGCCCCGGCGCGCGGCGCCACCCGCCACCCAGTCGATCATCGCGGGCGAGAGACGCGCGGGCTGGCTGCGGCTCTGGGCGCCAAGATCGAAGCGGATGCCGGGCCGCTCGGTCTCGATCCGGCGGATCTCCTCGCGCAGCACGAGATCGGCCGCATCGAGCACCGCCACATCCTCCGAGCGCAGGTCGAGGCAAAAGCCGAGTTCTCCCGGCACCTTGGCCATCGCATGCGCGGGCGAGGCGGCGTCGACCTTGCCGAAGGTCACGGTCAGATCCGCCCCGCGCGCGAGGAATCCCTGCCATGCCCGGTCCATCGCCATGACGAGATCGGCGAAGGCCACCACCGCATCGGCGCGCCCCTCGCGCGGGGCGCCGCCGGAATGGGCCCAGGCGCCATGCACTTGCGCCGTGCGGTAGCGCAGCCCACCCCGGATCGCCGAGACGATGCCATAGGGCTCGCCCGCGCGGTCGAGGACCGGACCCTGCTCGATGTGGAATTCAAGGAAGCGGGCGGGCTTCGGCGGCTCGGCCCGCATCAGCGCGTCGGGGTCGAAGCCCTGCTCGCGCATGTGCTCGGCCAGGGTCCGTCCGGTATCCACGCGGCGCGCCTCGAGCTCTTCGGGCAGCAGCCGGCCGAGCGCCGCGCGCGAACCGATGTAGGAGACGGGAAACCAGACGCTCTCCTCGGCCCGTGTCACTGTCAGGACGAAATCGGCCTCGGGTGTGACGCCCGCCTCGCGCATGGCGGCGACGAGCGCCAGCGCGGCGGCCACGCCCGCCTGCCCGTCGAAGGCGCCGCCCTCAGCCACCGTGTCGAGATGCGAGCCGCAATGCAGCGGCGGAAGGCTCGGGTCGCGCCCCTGCATCCGGGCGAAGAGGTTACCGGCATGGTCGCGGCTGACGCTCATGCCCAGCGCGCGAGCCTCGGCCTCGATCAGCGCATGGGCTCGGCTTTCGAGGTCGGAATAGGACGGGCGAGTCCAGCCGGGGCCGGCTTCGGACAGGGCGTTCACCGCGGCCAGCACCCGGTCGATGGTGTTGCGGATGGTGCGGGCGGGGGTGGTTTCAGCCATGGGCAGATCGGTCATGCGCAGGTCCTTCCGACCTTGGTTTCGGCGGAGGCAGGGCTGCGGGTCTCCGCGCGCCAGACATCGGGATTGATCGCGGTTTCGGGCAGCCTGCCCGCCAGCGCCTCGATGACGTGGCGCGCGGCCTCGACGGCCACGCGGCGCAGCGCCTGCTCGGTCGTGCCGCCGAGATGCGGCGTGAAGACCACGTTGCCGTGCCCGGCCAGCGGGCCAGAGGGCGCGCCGGGCGAACAGACATCGAGCCCCGCGCCGCCCAGATGGCCCGAAGCCACCGCCTCGAGAAGCGCCGCCTCGTCCACCAGACCCGCGCGGGCCATGTTGACGAGGATGGCGCCCGGTCGCATCGCGGCGAAGGCGCGGGCGTCGATCATGTGCCGGGTCTCGGGGCGCAGCGGCGTGTGGAGCGACACGAGATCGGCCTCGCCCAGCCCTTCGGTGAGGCTCGCCACGCGTTCGCCTCCCTCGATCCGCGGCACGCGCGGCGAATGGACGAGAAGGCGCATGTCGAAGGCCTGCGCCAGCATCCGCCCCGTCTCGCGGCCGCTGGCTCCCCAGCCCACGATCAGCGCGGTGCGCCCGCGGAGTTCCGAGAAGCGGGCGGATTCGCGAAAGCCGCCCTGCCCCTCGCGGACCGCGCGGTCGGCGGCGGGGATGCGGCGGACCACGGCGAGCGCCAGTCCCACGGCCAGTTCGGCCACCGAGCGCGCGTTGGCGCCGGGGGTATTGGCCACGATCACGCCCTTGCGGGCGGCCGCCTCCTTGTCCACCGGATCGTGGCCCGCGCCATGCACCACCACGGCCTTCAGCCGGTCGCCCGCCGCGAAGGCCGCGGCATCGAGGCCCGCGTCGCGGGTGATCACAGCATCTATGCCGCCCATGTGGCGCGCCACCGTCGCCATGTCGGGGGCAGGACACAGCACCGGCGTGATCCCGGCCGCGCGGAGGGCGGCGAGTCCCGCCTCGTGGATGGGTTGGACGATCAGGCAGTTCATGAGGCACTCGCGGTAACGGGCGCCGCGGCGGCGCGGCGCAGACGGAGAAGCACGGCATCCCGCGCATGTTCGAGATGGGCGCGCAGCCGCGCCTCGACGGCGTCGGCATTGCCGCTGCGCACGGCGTCGAGGATCTCCAGATGCTCCTCGCAGCCTCGCAGGAACCGCTCTGGCACCTGATTGTGGTCGAAGATGCAGGTACGCCGGTGCAGGGCCGAGACCGTCTGCGCAATGGCCTGATTGCCGAATTCGCGCCCGAGCAGGTGGTGGAATTCGTAGTCGGTCTGGCGCTGGAGATCGTTGACTGCCGGGTCCGACGCCATGAGGTGACGCACCCGCGCTTCCATCGCGTCGACCTGCGCCGGGGGCAGCCGCACCGCCGACCGCGCCGCAAGCGGCTCGAGTTCCAGCCGCAGGAAGAACACCTCCTCGACATCGGCGGGCGTCACGCTGCGCACGCGGATGAACCGCCCCATCACGACGGCGAGGCCTTCGCTCTCCAGCCGCTTGATCGCCTCGCGCACGGGAGTGCGCGACATGCCGAACAGCTCCCCCAGGGCGGCTTCCTGCAGCAGATCGCCGGATTTCAGCGCGCCTTCGAAGATCATCGAGATGATCCGCTGATAGGCCTCGTGGGCGAGTGGTCTGGGGGCTGTCATGGCCGCCGATCCCTGTCCGGGAGGGTGACCGGGCGAAGGATCTCTTCCACATCGTAGAAGCCGCCGACAAGCTCGCAGGACAGGAGGTAATCCGAGCGCAGCACGCTCTCCGGCTTGGCCACGAAGGACCGGAGCATCTGCCGCAGACGGGCCTGCTTCGCGATCCAGAGATCCTCGCCTTCGGCCGGGGTGACGAGGCTGAAGCGGAAGCGCGCGCCGACCGGCATCTGCGCCAGCCGCGCCAGATCGACCGAGGCGACGGTGCCGATCTTGGGATAGCCGCCGGTGGTCTGGCTCTCGGCCAGCAGCACGAGCGGCATCCCCGAGCCCGGCACCTGCACCGAGCCGGGCACGGTGCCATCGGAGACGATGTCATGCCCCTTGGCGGCCGGCAGTTCGACGCCGCCCAGCACCATGGCCATCCGGTCGCGCTGCGGGGTCACGATGAACTCACGCTCGGTAAGGCTTCGGATCACCTCGGGCGAAAAGCTGCTGTCCTGCGGGCCCAAAACCAGCCGGATCGGCCCCTCCTCGTGCAGGAACACCGGGCTCTCGGGTCGCAGGCAGGGCGCGTCGGGCGTCTGCTCCCCCAAGGGCAGGCGATCACCCGCACGGACCGCACGGCCCTCGATCCCGCCGAGGCCGGAGCGCAGATGGGTCGCGCAGGACCCCAGCACCCCGGGCAGGTCGAGCCCGCCGGAGAAGGCGAGATAGGCCCAGACCGCCCCGTCCGGCGCCCCCACCGTGAGCGTTTCGCCTGGGTTGAGCCGATGGCTCTCGCCGGCGAGGACCACACGTTTGTCGATGCGGATGACGCAATCCGCAGCGGCAATCGCGAAGCGCACGGGGCGGTCGCAGCGGAAGCTGCCCGCCGGTCCGGCGAATTCCAGCGCCGCCGCGCCGGGCGCATTGCCGACCAGCCCGTTCGCGAGCGCCATGGCGGCGCGGTCGATCGGGCCCGCGGGCGAGACGCCCATGTGGCGCAGACCGAAACGGCCCGCGTCCTGCACGGTGAGCATGGGTCCGGCGGAAAGAACGTCCAGGGTCATAGGCCGATCTCTTCCGGAGTGACGATCATCTTGCCGGCGGCGCTCCGCGCCTCGAGAACGCGAGCCTCCTCGGCGTCGATCGGGTGGAAGCGGACATGGTCGCCCGCGCGGAACAGGAAAGGCTCGGGGCGCGACGCATCGAAGGAACGCACCGGGGTCCAGCCCAGAAAGCGCCAGCCGGAGGGACCGGCGACCGAGTTGATGTTGCCCTGCTGGCCGCCGATGCCGATGGCGCCGCGCGGGATGTTCTGGCGCGGCTTCGGCAGGCGGGGCGTGTGCAGGATCTCGGGCTGGCCGCCGAGATAGGCGAAGCCCGGCGCGAAGCCGATCATGTAGACGCGGTAATCGGCGCCGGAATGGAGGGCGATCAGCTCCTCCGGCGTCAGGCCCTTCATGCGCGCCATCTCCTCGAGGTCCTGCCCGACCTCGCCGCCATAGAGGCAGGGCACGCGCCAGAGCCGCCGCGCCTGCGCCGTCTCGCGCGGCTGGCCCGCGAGCACGAGCAGCCGCGACCCGAGCTCGGCGCCGCGGATCCGCTCGGGATCGTAGCAGACGAGGAGCGAGCGGTAGGTGGGCACGATGTCCTGCACCCCCTCGAGCGCGCCGGCGCGCACGGCCGCTTCCACCTCGGCGGCGAGCGCGATGATGCGGGCGTTGCACTCGGCATCGATCGTCTCGCCGATCTGGATCGTGAGGGCACTGTCACCGCAGAGAAGCAGGCGGGGGGTCATGGTCACGGATCATACTCTTTTCGAAGGATCGGCGTTCAGGAGCATCCGCGGCCCCCGAGGGCCGCGGAACGTGTCAGTTATTGCGCATCATCTCGGGCAGGAAGCTGATAATGCCGGGGAACAGCGCGATCAGCAGGACGAAGGCCGCCATGATCAGGAAGAACGGCATCGTCGCGCGGGTGATGCGGCCCATGCTGTCGCCGGTCAGACGCTGGATGACGGTGAGATTGAACCCCACGGGCGGGGTGATCTGCGCCATCTCGACCACGATCACCAGGAAGATGCCGAACCACACCTTGTCGTAGCCCGCAGCCATGGCGAGCGGCAAGGTGATCGGCAGGGTCATGACGATGATGCCGAGCCCCTCCATGACCGTGCCGAGCAGGACATAGAAGACCAGCAGCACCACGATCAGCATCAGCGGCGACATGCCCCAGCTCTGGATCTCCGTCGCGATGTAGCGCGGGATGCCCAGATAGCCGAGCACGGTGGACAGGAACATCGCGCCGATCATGATGAGCCCGATCATGGCGCAGCTCTCGGCCGCCTGACGCGCCGCGGAGAGAAGTCCGCCCAGCGTGAGCGTGCGCTGCGCGAAGCCGATGACCATCGAGACGAGGACGCCGACGGTCGCCGCCTCGGTCGGCGAGGCGATGCCGCCATACATCGACCCGATCACGCCCCCGATGAGCAGAAGCAGCGGTCCGAGGCCCTTCAGCGCCACCATCTTCTCGCGGAAGCTGGTGCGCACGGGCACCTCGCCCATGAGCGAGGGGTTCAGCAGGGCGCGGGTCGCCAGATAGCCCATGTAGGCCGCCGCGAGCATGAGGCCCGGCACGATCCCGGCGATGAACAGCCGCAGGATCGATTCCTCGGCCATCACGCCGTAGATGATCATGATGGTCGAGGGCGGGATCAGGAACCCCAGCGTCCCCGCCCCGGCAAGGCTGCCGGTCACCAGGTCGCGGTTGTAGCCGCGGTCGATCAGCTCCTTGGCGGTGATGCGCCCCACGGTCGCCGTCGTCGCCGCCGACGAGCCGCAGACGGAGGCGAACATCGTGCAGCCCAGCACCGTGAGATGGGTCAGCCGCCCCGGCACCCGGCGCAGCCAGGGTGACAGGCCCGAGAACAATGCTTCGGAGATCCTCGTCCGGAACAGGATCTCCGCCATCAGGATGAAGAGCGGCAGGGCCAGCAGTTCGGGAGAGACGACGACGTTGTAGGTCTGTTGCGCCAAGAGCTTCAGCCCGGGCATGTTCGGCCGGAACAGCGCGATCAGCCCGGCCCCCGTGCCGATGAGGCCAAGCCCGATCCAGAGGCCGCTGCCCAGCAGCAGGGTGATGAGGCCGAGCAGGGTTGCGATGACTTTTCCCATGATCCTGCTCCTATTCGAGGCCGGGGCCGACAGAGATCGGCTCGCCGCGCGACAGGCGCAGCATCTGTGCAAGGCACTGCAGGGTGAGGATCGCAGCGCCGATGGCGAGGGCGGATTGGGGATAGACGAGGGGCACCCGGAACGAGGTGGCGGCGGTCGAGCCGCGCAGACCGGAAAGCCAGGCCATCTCGACCAAGGCCCATGTCAGGTAGCCGCAGATCACGAGGCCGACGCCGCAGGCGGCGAATTCGATCACCCGGCCGACAGCGCGCGGCAGGGTTTCCAGCAAGGCCGTGACCCTGACATGGCTGCCACCCTTGAGCGCGCTGCCACTGGCGAGAAGGAAGCAGGTCCCCATCAGGTAACCGGCAAGATCCCAGGAAAAGTGCAGGGAATAGGCAAGGAGGTTCCGCGAGAAGAGTTCGGCCGCGATGAGCCCCAGGATGCCCAGCAGGGAAAGCGCGCCGATATAGCCGCCGAGATCGGTCACGCCGTCGATCACGGCGAGCGTCCGGCGGAAGCGGATCGATGAAAGTGAGGTCATGGAACTCAGCCGTCTGACGAGGAAGGGAAGCCAGCGCCGCGGGACTGCGGCGCAGGGAACGGGGAAAGGATGCGGCCGGGCCGAAGGCCCCGCCGCATCCCCGACGGGCATCCCCTCAGTTGCGCACGGCGAGATAGGCGTCGATGATCGGAGCCGATTCCGGCACCCGGGTCTTGAACGCATCCCACAGCGGCAGCGCCGTCTCCATCAGCTTGGCCGACAGCTCCGGCGAGGGGGCGGAGACCTCGACGCCGTTCTCTTTCAGCAGGGCGATCTTCTTGTCATCCTCGGCCCGGCTGTTCTGCCAGAACTGGCCTTCGAGACTGGCCGCCGCCGCCTCGATCTTCTCCTGGGTCTCGAGCGGCAGCTCGTTCCACGCGTCGAGGTTCACCGACATGACGTTCGACGACGCCTGCCAGTTGAACGTGCTCATGTATTTGGTGAATTCCCAGAACGACCCATCCACGCCCGAAGAGGACGAGGTGGTGACGCCCTTGATGGTGCCCGCCGCGAGCGACGGCACGACCTCGCCCCAGGGCATCTGGATCGGCACCGCGCCGAGGGCGCCGAAGAAGTCATTGCCATTGGAGTCGACGACGCGGACGGTCAGGCCCTTCAGATCCTCGACCGTGTTGATCGGATTGGGCGCGAAGACGGCCTGACCCGGCCAAGGCACCATGTAGAGGATCTTCTGGTTCATGCCCGCGGCGACTTCCTCCAGCTTCGGCCGGTAGAACTTGTGCAGCAGCGCAAGCTCGGCCATCGAGGGCGCGAGGAAGGGCAGCGTCTCGATGCCCAGGATCGGCGCCTCGCCGACCTGCTGGTTCAGCAGGATATCGGCGATCGGGACCAGCCCGTCCCGCACCGCGGCCATCGCCTCCGGCCCCTTGATGCCGAGCGCCCCGCCGGAGTGGACGGTGATGACCAGCTCGCCCTCCGTGACCTCCTTGACCGCTTCGGCGAAGGCCATCGCATTCTGGGTATGGAAATTGCCTTCGGGCCAGACGATCGACATGTCCCACCGCGTTTCCGCCCATGCCGAGCTGGCGACCGCCGAAAGCGCAAAGGCTGCAGATACTGCGAAACTTCCCTGTTTCATGTTCTCCCTTTCCGGGTTTGGTTGGCTGGATTACTCTTGAGATTTCAGTATACCAACAGTATCCGTTTTATGAAGCGCGGCGAGGCGGCCTGTCAATCTCCGACCGCGATCGACGAAACAAAAAGCACAATGCAATGTAAAAGCTCAACTTTTACGCAAAGGACGACGCGGGATGGTTAAGAAGATCGATCTGAACTGCGACATGGGCGAGAGCTTCGGCGCCTATGTGATCGGCGACGACGCCGGCATGCTGGAGTTGGTGACGTCGGCCAACATCGCCTGCGGATTCCACGCCGGCGACCCGGTGGTGATGCGCCGGACGATCCGCATGGCCAAGGAGAAGGGCGTCTCGGTGGGCGCGCATCCTTCCTTTGCCGATCTCTACGGTTTCGGCCGGCGGCGGATCTCGGGCGAGCGGCCCGAGGATCTCGAGACCCAGCTCATCTTCCAGATCGTGGCGATGCAGGGCATGGCCGCGCTGGAGGGCCATCCGATGACCCATGTGAAGACCCATGGCGCGCTCGGCAACATGGCGGCGGTCGACCCTGACCTCGCCGCGCTCTGCGTCCGGGCGATCCGGACGGTCGATCCTGGCCTCATCTTCGTGACGCTGCCCTATTCCGAAACCTTCCGCGCCGCCGAACAGGCGGGCCTCCGGGTCGCCTGCGAGATCTATGCCGACCGCAGCTATACGGATGCGGGCGAGCTTACCCCGCGCAGCCAGCCCGGCGCGGTGATCCACGACCCCGAGCAGAGCCTCGCGCAGGTGCTCGAGATGGTGGTGAACGGCCATATCCCCACGACGGGCGGCAAGCGGCTGCCGGTCAGCCCCGACACGCTCTGCATCCATGGCGATACCGCGGGCGCGGTCGCCATCGCCCGCCGCCTGCGCAGCGCCCTCGAAGAGAACGGCATCGCCATCGCGCCGTTCGCCCAAGCCTGAAGGATCCGACCATGACCCGCACTCTCTATCTCAACGGGGCCTGGCTGCCTGAATCGGAGGCCAAGGTCTCGGTCTTCGACCGCGGCTTCCTCATGGCGGACGGCATCTACGAGGTGACCTGCGTGCTCGACGGCAAGCTCGTCGATTATGCGGGCCATGCCGCGCGGCTGCAGCGGTCGGCGCAGGAGCTGGGCCTGAGCCTGCCGCTCACCGAGGCCGAGCTGCTTGCGGTGCATCGCGAGATCGTGGCCCGCAACGCGCTCGATCAGGGGATGATCTATCTCCAGCTGACCCGGGGCGTGGCCGAGCGCGACTTCGTCTATCCGCCCGCCGGCACGCTGCCGACGCTCGTGATGTTCACCCAGGCCAAGAACGTGCTGGAAAACGCCGCGGCCGAGGCGGGCATCCGCGTGGCGCTGCTGCCCGACCTGCGCTGGGGACGGCGCGACATCAAGACGGTGCAACTGCTCTATCCCTGCATGGCGAAGATGGAGGCCAGGGCCCGCGGCGCCGACGACGCCTGGCTGGTCGAGGACGGCTTCGTGACCGAAGCCAGCGCCGCCACCTCGCATATCGTGACCGCCGAGGGCGTGCTCGTCACCCGCGACCTCTCGCACGCGCTCCTGCCCGGCGTCACCCGCGCCTCGGTGCTGGAACTGGCCGCGGCGCATGGCGTGCGCGTCGAGGAACGCGCCTTCACCCCCGACGAGGCGCGGGCCGCCCGCGAGGCCTTCATCACCTCGGCCACCAACTTCGTGGTTCCCGTGGTGGCCATCGACGGCGCGACCGTGGGCGACGGCAAGCCCGCCGCGCTGACCCGCGACCTGCGGCGCTTCTACATCGAGACCCGCCGCGCGTCGGCAATCTGAGGAGAGAGACCATGGCCGACCGGATCAACCGCCACACAAGCGGCGTCTACATCATCGCCGCGACCCCCTTCACGGATCAGGGCGCCATCGACCACGAGAGCCTCCGCCGCCTCGTCGATTTCTACATCGGCCACGGCGTGACCGGCCTCACCATCCTCGGCATGATGGGCGAGGCCAACAAGATGACCGGCGACGAGCGCCGCGCGGTGATCGACACGGTGCTCGCGCGCACGGGCGACCTGCCGGTGGTGGTGGGCGTCTCGGACCCGGGCCTCGGCAACCTCACCAATCTCGCCTCCTATGCCATGGACGAGGGCGCGGCGGGCGTCATGGTGGCCCCCTCGGCCGGGCCCGCGCGCGAGGACCGGATCGAAGGCTATTTCCACGCCGTCTGCGAGGCGCTCGGACCGGACGTGCCGGTCTGCTTCCAGGACTTCCCGCTGGCCACGGGACTGCCGGTCTCGCCCGCGCTGATCCGCCGTCTGTCGCAGGAGCGCGCGCAGATCGTCATGCTCAAGCACGAGGACTGGCCGGGGCTGACCAAGATCACCCAGCTGCGCAAGCAGGAGGAGGCGCCGGAGGTCGCGCGGCTCTCGATCCTCTGCGGCAATGGCGGGCTCTACCTGCCGCAGGAGCTGCAGCGCGGCGCCGACGGCGCCATGACGGGCTTTGCCTATCCCGAGGCGCTCGTGCAGACGGTGGCGCTGCATCAGGCAGGCCGGGTGGACGAGGCCGAGGATCTCTTCGACCGCTACATCCCGATCCTGCGCCACGAACAGCAGCCGGGCTTCGGGCTGGCGGTGCGCAAGTACGTGCTGATGAAGCGCGGCGCCATCACCTCGGCCGCCACCCGCGCACCGGGGCCGAAGATGTCGGCAATGGACGCGGCCGAGACCGACCGGCTGATGGCGCGCCTCGAGGCGAGGCTGGCGGACCGCCTGTAGATGCCGAGCCCTCGCGCCGAGAGGCTAAGGCGGCCGGTCGGCCGGAGGGCCTCGCGGCGCTCCACCCTGCCGGTCCGGCAGGGTGTCCCTCTGACCGGGGAAGGATAGACCGAGGCCGCTCACCCCAGGCGCCGCCAACCGGTCCAGCACCGCCCATGGCTCTTGCCGCAGGACCCGGCTTGCCTGCCCCGGCAGCTGAGGCACGCTCCGCGCCGCTTCAGGGCTCGGAGAGCATGCTGCCGAAGCGGCTGATGCTGGTCTCGATGAACTGCCGGGCGATCTCGGTCGCCGGCACGCCTTCGGTCACGGCGAAGGCGAAGCGGTGCAGGAGCCTCTCGCGCAGCGGCCGGATCTCGATCGGCAGATGGGCGAAGTCGCGGGCCATCAGCTCGTTCACCAGCGTCACCCCGATGCCGCGGGCGGCGAGCGCGCAGGCGGATTGCACGGAATGCGCCTCCACCCGCACCAGCGGGCGCAGGCCCACCTCCCAGAAGGCCTCGTCGATGTCACGCCGCGGCAGGCGCATCCGGCCCAAAAGGATCAGCGGCACAGCATGAAGGTCGCCGATCGACACCGTCTCGCGTTCTGCCAGCGGATGGCCGCGCGGCATGACGCAGACCGTCGGCACTTCGATCACCGGCGTGGTCACAAGCCCGGTGCGTTGCGTCGGCATGCGCAGAAAGCCGATCTCGGCCCGCTCGTCGAGGATCATCCGCTCGATCGTGTCATAGGCGCCGGTGTGCAGCTCGACCTGCACCCGCTCGTTGCGGGCGAGGAAATCGGCGAGTATCGTCGGCACGATCGACATGGTCAGGCTGGCCGGAAAGGCGACGCGCAGCATCTCGGTGGCGTAGTTCCCGGCCCTCAGCTCGCCCGCCCGCTGGGTGAGCCGCGCGCCATGCTCCACCAGCCCGACGATCTGGCCCTGCAGCAGCCGGTTCTCGCGCGTCGGGATCAGCCGCCCGCGGTCGCGGACGAAGAGCGGGATGCCCAACTCCTCTTCCAGCTGGGCGATCCGGCGGCTGACCCCGGATTGCGACAGGCCCAGCGCCTCGGCCGCGGCCTGTGTCGTGCCCTTCTCGACGACAGCGCGGAAGGTCTCCAGCAGGCTCAGCTGCATCTATGCCGTTTCCTCATGGACTTACCAAGTTTACGCATGATCTTGCATAGCTTCGAATCATTCCGCAAGGTCAAGTGAAATGGAAGGTAGCGACGATATGACACCAGCTCCGGTTTCCGCCCTGTCCCGTCGAAAAAGATCCGCGGCATGACCGTCTTCATCTTCCGGCGCCTGATCCAGGCGGTGATCGTGCTGCTCGCGACCTCGGTGATCGTCTTCCTCGGCGTCTTCGCCATCGGCGACCCGCTGGAAATCCTGCTGCCGGGCGATGCGACGGCGGCGGAGCGCGCGCAGGTCGCGGCCTCGCTGAACCTCGATGCGCCGCTGCCGATGCAGTATCTGACCTTCCTCGGCTCGGCCCTGACCGGCGACTTCGGCAACTCCTTCGTCTTCAACCGCCCGGCGCTCTCGGTGATCTTCGAGCGGCTTCCGGCCACGCTGGAGCTGACCACCACGGCGCTGGTGCTGTCGCTGGTGATCGGCCTGCCGCTCGGGCTCTGGGCCGGGACCAAGCCGCAGACGCTGGTTGACGAGAGCGTGATGACCGGCTCGATCCTCGGCTTCTCGCTGCCGAACTTCTGGCAGGGGATGATGCTGGTGATGATCTTCTCGGTCTGGCTTGGCTGGCTGCCCTCCACCGGGCGGGGCGAGACCGGCACCATCCTCGGCATCCGCACCAGCTTCGCCACATGGGACGGGTTCACCCATCTCATCCTGCCCGCAACCAATCTGGCGCTGGCGCAGATCGCCCTCGTGATCCGCATGACCCGGACCGGGGTGCAGGAGACGATGCCGCTCGATTTCGTCAAGTTCGCCCGGGCGCGCGGCCTTTCCGAAGGGCGGATCCTCTTCGTGCATGTGTTCAAGACCATCCTCATCCCGATCGTCACGGTCATCGGGGTGGAGTTCGGCTCGCTCATCGCCTTCGCCGTGGTGACCGAGACGATCTTTGCCTGGCCGGGGGTGGGCAAGCTGATCATCGACTCGATCAACGCGCTCGATCGTCCGGTGGTAGTGGCCTACATCCTCGTCATCGTGGCGATGTTCATCGCGATCAACTTTCTCGTCGACCTGCTCTACTCGCTGCTCGACCCGCGCATCAGGGGGCGGGCATGACCGGCGCCTTCCTGTCCGGCGAAAGCATGCCGGCGCGCATCCTGCGCGGTCTCCTCGCCAGCCCCAAGGCCTCGGTCGCGGCCTTCATCTGCCTCGCGCTGGTCATCGCGGCCATCCTCGCCCCGCTGATCGCGCCGCAGAATCCCTACGACCTCGCGCAGATCGACTTCTTCGACGGCCGCCTGCCGCCGGGCAGCGAAGGAATGTCGGGGATGACCTTCTGGCTCGGCACCGACACGCAGGGGCGCGACATGTTCTCGGCCATGCTCTACGGGCTGAGGACCAGCCTCGCCGTCGGCCTGACCTCTGGCCTGCTGGCGCTGCTCGTCGGGACCACGCTGGGACTGATCGCCGCCTATGCCGGGGGCAGGGTCGATGCCTTCATCAGGCGGGTGGTCGATCTGATGCTGGGCTTTCCCACCATCCTCGTCGCCCTGATGATCCTCGTGGTCTTCGGGCAGGGGACGTGGAAGGTGATCCTCGCGCTGATCTTCGTGCAATGGGCCTATTTCGCCCGCGCCGTCCGCGCCGCCGCGCTGGTCGAGACCGGCAAGGACTATGTGGAGGCCGCCCGTTGCCTCGGCCTGTCGCCCGCCCGCATCCTCGCCGCGCATATCCTGCCGAACTGCCTGCCGCCGCTGATCGTGATCGGCACGATCCAGGTGGCCAATGCCATCGCCGCGGAGGCGACGCTCTCCTTCCTCGGGATCGGTCTGCCGATCACCGAACCCTCGCTCGGGCTCTTGATCGCCAACGGCTATCAGGTGCTCTTGGCCGGGCTCTACTGGATGAGCGTCTACCCGGGGCTCCTGCTGCTCGTCATCGTCTTCTCGGTCAATATTGTCGGTGACCGGCTGCGGGTGGTGCTGAACCCGAGGATCGAGACATGAGCGCGCCACTTCTCCGGGTCGAGGGCCTGAAAACCTGGTTCGACACGCCCAAGGGCATCGTGAAATCGGTCGATGGCGTCGATCTCGATGTCGGCCGGGGCGAGATCC
Source organism: Cereibacter changlensis JA139 (assembly GCF_003034985.1). GTDB lineage: Bacteria > Pseudomonadota > Alphaproteobacteria > Rhodobacterales > Rhodobacteraceae > Cereibacter > Cereibacter changlensis. The sequence continues at coordinate 31,696 of NZ_PZKG01000015.1, read as the reverse complement.
TCGGGCTGGTGGGCGAGAGCGGGTCGGGCAAGTCGGTCACCGGCTTCTCGCTGATCGGGCTGGTGGACAAGCCGGGCCGGGTGGTCGAGGGCCGCATCGACTTCAAGGGCGAGGATCTCCGCACCGCCTCTCCGGCCCGGCTGCGCTCGCTCAGGGGCGACCGGATCGCGATGATCTTCCAGGACCCGATGATGACGCTGAACCCGGTGCTGCGGATCGGCACCCAGATGATCGAGACGGTGCAGGCGCATCGCAAGGTCAGCCGCGCCGAGGCCCGCGCCAGGTCGGTCGAGGCGCTGGGCAAGGTCGGCATCCCGCATCCGGCGGAGCGGATCGACGCCTACCCGCACGAGTTCTCCGGCGGGATGCGGCAGCGCGTGGCCATCGCCATCGCCCTGCTGCACGAGCCCGACCTCATCATCGCCGACGAACCGACGACCGCGCTCGATGTGACGATCCAGAGCCAGATCCTCGCGCAGGTGCAGAAGCTGGCCGCCGAGATGGGGCTGGGGCTGATCTGGATCAGCCATGACCTAGGGGTGGTCGCCGCGCTCGCGCAGCGGGTGGCGGTGATGTATGCGGGCCGGATCGTCGAGCGCGGCACCATCGACGAGGTGCTCGACGCGCCGCAGCATCCCTATACCGCCGGGCTGATCGGCTCGACGCCGATGGCAAACGAGCGCGGCAAGCCGTTGCGGCAGATCCCGGGCTCCGCGCCCCCGGCGCTCGGGCGGCCCAGCGGCTGCCCGTTCCGGCCGCGCTGCGCCCGCGCGACCGAGATCTGCCAGACAGAACCGCCCGAGACGCTCACCGGTCAGCATGGCTGGCGCTGCTTCCACCCGCTGCAGACCCCCACGGAGGTGCGCGCATGACCGATGCGACCCCAGCAGCCCCGGTTGCGCGCGCCGTGGGCGTCACCAAGCGTTTCCAGCGCGGCACCGATGCCGTCGACCGTCTGGCGATCCGCCTCGGCATCGCCAAGCCGCCGCCCGCGGTCCGGGCACTCGATGCCGTCGATCTCGAGGTGCGCAAGGGCGAGGTGGTCGGCCTCGTCGGCGAATCCGGCTGCGGCAAGTCCACGCTGGGCCGGGTGATCGCGGGGATGCTGCCGCCGACCGGGGGCCGGGTCGAGCACCACGGCCAGGACATCGCCGGGCTGAAGGGCAAGGCCGCGCGCGACATGCGTCTGGCGACGCAGATCATCTTCCAGGACCCGATGTCCTCGCTCAACCCGCGCAAGCGGGTGCGCGAGATCATCGCCGAGGCGCCGCGGGTCCACGGGCTCGCCTCGCGCGCCGAGGCCCGGCGGCTGGTCGAGGAGCTTCTGGGCCGCGTCGGGCTCGATCCGGCGATGGCCGACCGCTATCCGCACCAGTTCTCCGGCGGCCAGCGTCAGCGCATCGGCATCGCCCGCGCTCTGGCGGTGAACCCCGATTTCCTGATCTGCGACGAGAGCATCGCCGCGCTCGACGTCTCGATCCAGGCGCAGGTCATCAACCTCTTCATGGAGCTGCGGCAGGAGCTGGGGCTCACGCTGCTGTTCATCAGCCACGATCTGTCGGTGGTGCGGCACATCTCGGACCGGGTGGTGATCATGTATCTGGGCCGCGTCGTGGAAGAGGCGGCGACCGACGCCATCTTCGACGCGCCGCGCCACCCCTATACCGAGGCGCTGCTGCAGGAGATCCCGCGGCTCGACCGCCGGGCGCGGGCCTTCGCGCCGGTGAAGGGCGAGATCCCCTCGCCGGTCAATCCGCCCTCGGGCTGCCATTTCCATCCGCGCTGCCCCTTCGCGATGGAGATCTGCAAGACCACCCGCCCGCCGCTGATCGACGTGGCGGCAGGGCATCGCGCGGCCTGCCACTTGAACGGCGGCATGGGGCGGCTGCCCTCGGACATCGCAAGCGACACAAGAAACCATCAGGGAGATCATCCATGACAAGCTTCAAATCCGCCGCGCTCGCGGCCCTGCTCTGCGGCGTGGCCATGCCCGCCCTGGCGCAGGATCTGACCATCGGCCGGTCGAGCGAGCAATCCTCGATCGACCCGCAGTTCTCGCGCACCGGCAACAACCAGATGACCTCGACGATGATCTTCGGGCGGCTGGTCGAGTTCGACGCCAACCTGCAGGTCAGCCCCGGTCTGGCCGAAAGCTGGCAGAACATCGACCCGACCACCTGGGAGATCAAGCTGCGCTCCGGCGTCACCTTTCACGACGGCTCGGCCTTCACCGCTGACGACGTGATCTTCTCGCTGGAGCGCGCCGACGAGGTGCCGAACTCGCCCGCACCCTATACCGATCAGGTCTCGGCCGTGGCGGGGATGGAGAAGGTCGACGACCTGACGATCCGCATCACCACCAACGCCCCGGCGCCGACGCTGATGGAAGACATCGGCCGGGTGTTCATCGTCTCGAAGGCCGCCACCGAGGGCCGCTCGAGCGAGGACTTCATGACGCCCGAGGTCGCCGTCGGCACCGGCCCCTACAAGTTCGTTTCCTGGACCCCGGGCGAGACGCTGGAGCTGCAGGCCCATGACGGCTTCTACGGCACGGCGCCCGAGTTCAAGGACGTCGAGGTCCGTTTCATCTCCAACGACGCGGCGCGGGTCGCGGCGCTGCTGTCGGGCGCGGTCGACGTGATCGACGCCGTGCCGCCGACCGATGTGGCCACCGTCGAGAACAGCGACGGCTTTTCGGTCTTCTCGACGCAGTCGGGCCGGATCATCTACCTTGGCCTCTCGATGCGCGCCGACACCGCGCCGGGCGTCGCCGGGGCGGACGGCCAGCCCCTCGCCGACAATCCCTTCAAGGACCCGCGCGTGCGCAAGGCTGTCTCGCTGATGATCGACCGCCAGCTGATCGTCGACCGGATCCTCGGCGGTTCGGGCGTTCCCGCCGGGCAACTGGTGCCGGAGGTTCTGGGCGGCCATGCCGATGACGTGATCCCGGATCAGCCGGATCTGGAGCAGGCCAAGGCGCTGTTGACCGAGGCGGGCTATCCCGAGGGCTTCAGCCTGACGATCTCCTCCTCGAACGACCGTTTCCCGGGCGACGCCGATCTGGCGCAGGCGCTGGGGCAGATGCTGACGCGCGGCGGGCTCAAGGTCAGCGGCGTGCAGGTCTTCCCCTACAACGTCTATTCCAAGGCGGCGACGGCGGGCGAGTACGGCGCCTTCGTCTTCTCGCTCGGCTCCTCCACCCCGACTTCGGGCCCGAGCCTGCAGGCCCTGCTGCACAGCTACGACAAGGAAGCCGGCGTCGGCGCCTTCAACCGCGTGCGCTATTCCAACGCCGAATTCGACAGCGCGATCGACACCGCGCTGCAGGAGTTCGACGAGGCGAAGCGCATCGAAATGCTGCAGGACGCCACGCGCCTCGTCTTCGAGGACACGCCCATCGTGCCGCTCTACTGGCAGGTGATCCACTGGGGCCTGAAGGACGGGCTCGCCATCACGGCCGGTCTGTCCGAAGATACCCTGCCGCAGGAAATCCGGAGCGCCGAATGAGTACCGAGGTCGCCCTCCCGGCCGGGGAACTGGTCGAAGACGGAATCATCGTCCACCGCGACGTGATGATCACGATGCGCGACGGTGTGCGTCTTGCCACCGACATCTACCGCCCGGCGGAGGGCGGCCGCCCCGTGGAGACGCCGCTTCCGGTGATCTTCGAGCGCACGCCCTACGACAAGGCCGGCACGCCGCGGACCGAACTCTCCGTGGCGCGGCCCACCCCCTACAGCCGTCCCGACCTGGCCTGCCTGCTGGTGCGCAAGGGCTATGTCGTCATCTGGCAGGATTGCCGGGGGCGCTATGCCTCGGAAGGCGTGTTCACGAAGTATGTGAACGAGGCCGAGGACGGCTACGACGCGATGGTCTGGATCGAGGCGCAGCCTTGGAACAACTCGCGCATCGGCACGATGGGCCTGAGCTACGACGCCCATGTGCAGATGGCGATGGCCTGTCTCAACCCGCCCGGCCTCGCCTGCATGGCGGTGGATTCGGGCGGCTTCTCCAACGCTTTCACCTGCGGCATCCGCCAGGGCGGGGCGCTGGAGATGAAGCAGGCGACCTGGGCCTACAACCGCGCGATGGAAAGCCCGCTGTCCGCCGCCGAGCCCGACATCCTGCGCGCGATCCAGGCGGAAGACCTGCACGGCTGGATGGCCCGCACGCCCTGGACCAAGGGCCGCTCGCCGGTGAAATGGGACCCCGATTACGAGGCCTATCTGCTCGACCAGTGGCAGCACGGAACCTTCGACGACTTCTGGAAGAAAACCGGGCTCTGGGCCGCGGGCTATTACCAGACCTTCCCGAAACTGCCGATCATCTTCATGTCGAGCTGGTATGACGCCTATGTGCAGACCACGCTGGAGAATTACGCGGGCCTCAAGGGCGATCCCGAGCGCCCGCTGACGCTGATCATGGGGCCCTGGACCCACGGCAACCGCTCGGAGCGGGTCTTCGGCGATGCCGATTTCGGCGAGGCCGCGACCTTCGACGCGCAGGTCGACAGTGACTGGCTGACCTACCGGCTGAAATTCTTCGCCCGCTGGCTGAAGGACGAGGCGGCGCCGGTGCTCGATGGCCGCGTGCATCTCTTTGTCATGGGCGGCGGCTCGGGGCGCAAAACCGGGTCCGGGCACCTCGACCACGGCGGGCAGTGGATCGAGACCACGGATTGGCCGGTGCCGGAGGCGGAGCCCTTGGTGCTGCATCTGCGCGCCGACATGACGCTGGGCGACACCCCCGGCGCGGAACAGGTGCTGTCCTACGACTACGATCCGCGCCACCCGGTGCCGACGATCGGCGGCTCGCTGACCTCCGGCGAGCCAATCTTCTCCGGCGGCGGCTTCGATCAGGTCGAGGCCGAGGGCATCTTCGGCTGCACCGCGCCCGGCATGCCGCTGACCGCGCGGCCCGATGTGCTGAGCTTCGAGACCGCGCCTCTGGTCGAAGACATGGTGATCGCCGGCCCGGTGACGGTGCGGCTCAAGGTCTCCACCGATGCGCCGGACACGGATTTCACCGCCAAGCTGGTCGATGTCTATCCGCCCTCCGCCGACTACCCGCGCGGCTATGCGCTCAACATCACCGACGGGATCTTCCGCGTCCGCTACCGCAAGGGCTACGATGCGCCGGAGCTCGTCGGCCCCGACGAGGGCGCCTTCGAGATCACCATCACCCCCTTCGCCACGACGAACCGCTTCGCCAAGGGGCATCGGATCAGGCTCGACATCTCGTCGTCGAACTTCCCGAAATACGACATCAACCCGAACACCGGCGAGCCCGAGGGCACCTCGCGCCGCAGCCGGATCGCGGTGAACAGCCTGCACCTGGGCGAGGCCGGCAGCGTGCTGGAATTGCTGCGCCTGCCGCAGACAGGGGACTGACGACCGCCCCTTCTCTGGATGCGCCGGGGACCCGGCGCATCCGGATTGTGCTTGGAGGCTCTGTCGCGCCCCTGCCCTCCCCGACCCGCTGCGCCCTTCGACAAAAAAGACCGCCCGAAGGCGGTCGTCACGAGTTCGACGGTGACATCAGTCCTGCTCCCGGGCCGATGCTTGGCGGCAGCAGGCCCGATCTACAAATCTTCAGTGCGTCCAGGCGCCGCGGCGGTCGGTGGCGAAGTTCTCGCCGTAGCCGCGGGCGCGGAGGATCGGTTTGCGCGGTTTCGGCTCCACCACCTCGGCGTCGATGCCGTGGTCGCGGGCGTAATCCTCGGCGGCCTTGCGGCTGTCGAAGCGCAGGGTGACCTGGCTCTGGGTGTCGTCCGACGAGGTCCAGCCCATCAGCGGGTCGATGTCGCGGGCGGTCGCGGCCTCGAACACCAGAACCCAGTCCCTGGCCTTGCCGACGCCGGATTGCATCGCATTCTTCGCAGGCTGGTAGATACGCGCGCGCATGGCCGGGCTCCTTCACATGTCGCACCGTTATTGGCGGCTTTCGCCGGGCAAATCAAGACCGTGCAGCCCCGGAAGACCCGCGGGGCGCGCGGGGAACTGCCGGCCGGTCACGGGAGGGTGGGTGGGGTGTGGTGCGACCGGCCGGCAGCCATGCTGCTTGCCGGGCCAGACTGCCGCATGACGGTTAATTGCAGATGAAGATCTGCGCCCCGCCCCTTGTTTGGGAACAAAAACAGATCAAATCTAGGCGGTCAGAGGAATCACCATGCCGCACAACAACACCAACCTGCCGATGCACCGCCCCGAAGTGCTCACCCGCCCGAAACTGGAGGGCGGCAAGCGCTTCAAGCTGCAGACCCCGTTCCAGGCGGCGGGCGACCAGCCGACGGCGATTGCCGAGCTGAGCGAGGGCGTCCTGGCGGGCGAGCACAATCAGGTGCTGCTGGGCGCCACCGGCACCGGCAAGACCTTCACCATGGCGCGGGTGATCGAGGAGACCCAGCGCCCGGCGATCATCCTCGCGCCCAACAAGACGCTGGCGGCGCAATTGTATGGCGAGTTCAAGGGCTTCTTCCCGGACAACGCCGTCGAATACTTCGTATCCTACTACGACTACTACCAGCCCGAGGCCTATGTGCCGCGGTCGGACACCTATATCGAGAAGGAATCGCAGATCAACGAGCAGATCGACCGGATGCGCCACTCGGCCACCCGGGCGCTCCTGGAGCGTGACGACGTGATCATCGTCGCCTCGGTGTCCTGCATCTACGGTATCGGCTCGGTCGAGACCTATTCGGCCATGACCCAGGATCTGGTGGTGGGCGAAAGCTACGACCAGCGCCAGCTGCTGGGCGAACTGGTGGCCCAGCAATACCGCCGCAACGATCAGGCCTTCCAGCGCGGCAGCTTCCGGGTCCGGGGCGATTCGCTCGAGGTCTGGCCGGCCCACCTCGACGACCGGGCGTGGCGCTTCTCGTTCTTCGGTGATCAGCTGGAGGCGATCGTCGAGTTCGATCCGCTGACGGGCGCCAAGACCGACAGTTTCAAGCAGATCCGCATCTACGCCAATTCGCACTACGTCACGCCGCGCCCGACAATGCAGCAGGCGGTGATCGGCATAAAGAAGGAGCTGCGTCACCGGCTCGACCAGCTGGTGAACGAGGGCAAGCTCCTGGAGGCGCAGCGGCTGGAGCAGCGCACCTCCTTCGACATCGAGATGCTGGAGGCGACCGGAGTGTGCAACGGCATCGAGAACTATTCGCGCTATCTCACCGGCCGCGCTCCGGGCGAGCCGCCGCCGACGCTGTTCGAATTCATCCCCGACAACGCCATCGTCTTCGCCGACGAAAGCCACGTCTCGGTCCCGCAGATCGGCGGCATGTACAAGGGCGACTACCGGCGCAAGTTCACCCTGGCCGAGCATGGGTTCCGCCTGCCCTCCTGCATGGACAACCGCCCGCTGAAGTTCGAGGAATGGGATGCGATGCGGCCGCAGTCGGTCTTCGTCTCGGCCACCCCGGCGGCCTGGGAGATGGAGCAGACCGGCGGCGTCTTCACCGAGCAGGTGATCCGCCCCACCGGTCTCATCGACCCCAAGGTCGAGATCCGCCCGGTCGAGATGCAGGTGGACGATCTTCTGGACGAGATCCGCCGGGTGGCGCTGCAGGATCTGCGGGTGCTGGTCACGGTGCTGACCAAGCGCATGGCCGAGGATCTGACCGAATATTTCCACGAGCAGGGCATCCGCATCCGCTACATGCACTCCGACATCGACACGATCGAGCGGATCGAGATCCTGCGCGACCTGCGGCTCGGCGCCTTCGACGTGCTGGTGGGGATCAACCTCTTGCGCGAGGGGCTGGATATCCCGGAATGCGGGCTGGTGGCCATTCTCGATGCCGACAAGGAGGGTTTCCTGCGCTCCGAGACCTCGCTGATCCAGACCATCGGCCGCGCTGCGCGGAACTCCGAAGGCCGGGTGATCATGTATGCCGACCGCATCACCGGCAGCATGGAGCGGGCGATGCGCGAGACGGATCGCCGCCGCGAGAAGCAGATCGCCTACAACATCGAGCATGGCATCACGCCGATGACGGTGAAGAAGAACGTCGAGGATGTGCTGGCCGGGCTCTGGCAGGGCGACACCGACATGGCGCGGGTCACGGCGCGGGTGGAAAAGCCGATGGTCGGCTCCAACCTCGGGGCGCATCTCGACGCGCTTCGGCTGCAGATGCGCAAGGCCGCCGAGAACCTCGAGTTCGAGGAAGCCGCGCGGCTGCGCGACGAGGTGAAGCGGCTGGAGGCCGTGGAGCTGGCGGTCGCCGACGACCCGCTGGCGCGGCAATCGGTGATCGAGGATGCGGCGGAAGCGGCGGTGAAATCCTCGGGCCGCAGCACCGCCGGACGGGCCGGGCAGCGCGGCGGCAACAAGCGCAGCAAGCGGCACTGACGCTCCCTACATCGGCGTTAACCGCAGCTTAACCCTTCCCCGCCCATCCTGCCGCCGTGGGATGGGCGGGGGTTCGGATGCGCCGACGGCTGAGAGGGTTCCTGCTGGCGGCGCTGCCGCTCTGGCTCGCCGGCCCGGTTGCGGCCGGGCCTTGGCCGCGCGACGACAGCGCGATCTTCCTGATCCTGTCGCAGGAGCGCGACGCGGCCGGCAACGGCTTCACCGGCCTCTATGCCGAATACGGGCTCAGCCCGCGCGACACGCTGGGCCTGGAGCTCGGGCGCAACAGCTTTGGCGACAGCAGCCTGCTTCTCTGGCTGCAACGCGGCTTCAGCTTCGGCAAGCTGCGCTTCGCCAGCTCGCTGGGCCTCGGCCTGTCGCAGCAGGAGACCGAGTTCCGCCCGCTGGCGCAGCTCGGGCTGTCGCTGGGCCAGGGCATCGACACGCCCTTCGGCGCGGGCTGGCTGGCCGCCGACACCCGCTTTCTGGTGATCGCCCGGCCGGTCAGCGAGACCGTGCGGCTCAACGCGACCACCGAGGTGAACTATCTCTACCTCGCGCCGGAAACCGGGGTGGAGGCGGATCTGACGCTGGGGCTGAAGCCGCGCGACGGGATCATGCTGATCGGCCAGCTGCGGATGGAGCAGCCGGAGAAGGGCGACTTTGCCGCCAGCCTCTCCGCCTCGGTGGTGCGCGACCTCGGCCGCCGGGCCAAGGCCGAGCTCGGCCTTGTCGGCCCGCTCACCGGAGGCGGCGAGCCGTCGCTGAAGCTGGCCGCCTGGCTCAGCTTCTGAGTGCTCAGTCGAAGATCATCTTCGCCAACACCAGCACGATCACCGCGCCGACGGCGGCGGCCAACAGCACCGCCAACAGGCCCGAGGCCGCCAGCACCGTCACCCCCAGCGCTACCAGCAGCAGCGGGGCGAGCAGCGCGCCGATGACGCCGATGGCGAGATAGCGGCCGCGGTTCCGCCGGCCGGCCGCCACGCTGGCCAGCCAGCCGGCGACGAGGCCGATCAGCACCAGCAGGACCATGCCGAAGATCCCGACACCCTGGATGAATTCTTCCATAATCGCCTCCTGTTAGCGGTTCCCTGCCCAACGCGCGGGCCGGGGGTCCGGGTCCGTGGCCAGCGAAAAAGCCTCAGAACACCGCGGCGACGTCATACATCACCGGCTCGAAGCCGCGGCAGAGCGCGGCGAAGCGGCGGGTGCGGTCGCGCATCTCGGGGGTGCGCAGCATGGCCTGGAAATCCTCGCGCCGGGTCCATTGCGAGTAGTTGGCGATCCGGGTCTGGGCGTCGTTCACATGCAGGCTGGCCGAGATGAAGCCGGGCTGGTGGCGGATGAACTCGGCATAGGCGGCGCGCAGTTCGTCCAGAAGGTCGGCGCAGGTGCCGGGGGTCATCTCGAAGGTGGTGATGACGGTCTGGCCCTGGAAGTCGGATGCGATCGTGGTCATGGCGGTCCTCCTCGGCTGCAGGGTAAGGCCGGGCGGGGCTTGCGGCAAGCGCGCCGCGCCCTACCCTGTTGCCGCAGCCCCAACCCGGAGATCCGCATGCGCTTCCTGATCCTGCTCTGTCTCGCCGCCCCCGCCGCGCTTCCCGCCGCAGCCTCGACCGACGAGGCCTGGGAGAGCTTCCGCGCCGAGGTCCGCGACGGCTGCCTCGCGGCGGCGGCGCCCCTGGGGACGGCGGTGGTCGAGGTCAACCGCTGGGGATCGGAGAGCCACGGCGCGGCGCTGGTGACGCTGCAGACCGAGGCCGGGGAGGTGGAGCGGCGAGTCTGCATCTTCGACAAGCGGAGCAAGGCGGTGGAACTGACCGAGCCGTTCGGGGGCTGAACCGGGCGGGACCGGGGGGCTGCGGCAAAATCGGCGCTTTGCAGCGATTTGCCCGACGGCTAGGGTGGAGCCATGCAACTCATCGATCCGAACCACCCGTTCTTCCGTCCCGCCTGGCGCCGCTATGTCACGGCGATCTTTCCCATCGCCTGGTCGGGGATGGAGATCTATCTCGGGAACCCGTTCTGGGCCGTCATCTTTCTGGCGCTGGGGGCCTATGCCTTCTGGGTGCTGATCGTGAAGGGGCCCGACGCCTCCACCTAGCCTGACCAGAGGCGGATGATCGGCGGCGCCGGGTCCGATGCGCCCCCTCGTCGGTCCGGGCAGGTGAGGCGGGCGCGCATCACGCCCGAGTCGCCCTCCACGGTGCTGTCCACGGCGCGGCAGCCGGTGGTTTCGGGGATCACCGCCAGCATGTCGGCGCGGATGCCGTCGTGCTGGCGCGGGCCGGCCCAGCCGAGACGGATCACCTCCACCTCCCTGCCATTGTCCCAGACGACGTAGTGGCGGCCGCTGCGCAGGATCTCGTGCTTCTGCGCGCCGAAGAACTTCGGCGAGGGCTGGGCGCCGCAGGCGGCGAGGAAGAGGAGGGTCCAGAGGAATCGCATGCCGCCATCCTGCGCCGCATTGCCTGAGACCCGGTTAATCGACTTCGCCGCCACCGGAGGGCCGCCGGGTTCCGGGGCCGGAGGGCGCCTGCGGGCAAAAAACCGCCGCGATCCGGCATTGCCAGTGCGGAAGGGGGAACCGTCGGGCGCGGGGCGGCGTTGCCTAGCTGACAATCAACCGGAGTACCATCATGCGTAAGCCCTTCTTCCTGCTGCCCCTGCTCGCCCTCGTCGCCGTCGCGGCCTGTGAAACCGTAGAAGGCGCGGGCCAAGACCTCGGCGCCGCCGGCTCCGCCATCTCGCAGGAGTCGCGTGAGGTTCAGGCCGGTCTCTGAGCCAGCGGCTCAGGCACAAGGATCAGGGCGGTGGGGAAACCCACCGCCTTTTTCTTTGAGGTGGGGCATGATGGCCCGGCCGTAGGGTGCGCATTCATTGCGCACCGTCGCGCGGGTCATGGTGCGCAATGAATGCGCACCCTACAGCTTGCTAGAGCGATCTAGGCACGAGCTTATATTCTCTCTTGTCAATCATCATCTTGTAAATAGGGAGATTAGACCCAAATGCGGCGGTGATCTTTTCCTCCACATCTCTAGAACTATTCGCTCCAATGTATATCGCCGAGACTTTGAGTCCTGGAATTATCCGGTATCCCGGGAGTTCGTCACCGCTGCTACAAAGACGCCACTCCTTCTCGTATGACCAGTCAGACGATTTTGTAAGCAGGGAATCGTCAAACGTCTTTCTTGCACGAGCCGAATCAAAACAGGGCAGACCGTCAAAGTTTTGATGCCCGATATAGTTCAGGGCATCAACTGTTGTGACAACTGGCCGTACGTCTGCATAGTCCAATCGTGCGAAGCCGACCCCACCGACATACATGCCAAAATCATCCATTTGATACTCCAAGCAAATTCCCTTGTGACTACTCGTGTAATGGCTCCACATCAGCAAGCTGTCGCAAACCTCTGAAAATGAGGCTATAAGCGTCGCACCCCTCACGGCCTCAAAGGCCGCAAAGGCAGTTTCTCGGTGAAAAACTGCCCCTTCCATTGTGGGGCCCAGCTGTTTCCGAACCTTAGCTTTTGATGCCCCCGAGCCAACCATAAAATCACTTAATGGACGACCAGATGTAGCGAATTTTCCACCAGTTATCCTAGAGAAATCCCTAAGGAACAGCCGGATGTCCGCTATGCTGCTGCGTTCGCGGCAAGGCCTAGCCTCGAACGGGTCATTTTGCGCGGTTAGTTGAGAGAGCCAAATCTTGCTGGAAGATATCGCCTGTTCAACCTCTTCCCAGAAATGCCAGGTATCAGCAGATCGATACCTGTAGAAGTATTCGGGAAACACTTCCACAAGTTACGCCCTGTTACCCATCCATCTTCAGCGCATTGATGAACGCCTGCTGCGGGATCTCCACCTTGCCGAACTGGCGCATCTTCTTCTTGCCGGCCTTCTGCTTGTCCAGCAGCTTGCGTTTCCGCGTCGCGTCGCCGCCGTAGCATTTGGCGGTCACATCCTTGCGCATGGCCGAGAGGGTCTCGCGGGCGATGACGCGGCCGCCGATGGCGGCCTGGATCGGGATCTTGAACATGTGGCGCGGGATCAGCTCTTTCAGCTTCTCCACCATCGCCCGCCCGCGCATGTCGGCGCGGTCGCGGTGCACCATCATCGACAGGGCGTCGACCGGCTCGTCATTCACCAGCACCGACATCTTCACCAGGAAATCCTCGCGGTAGCCGGTGATGGCGTAGTCGAAGGAGGCATAGCCCTTGGTCACCGATTTCAGCCGGTCGTAGAAGTCGAAGACCACCTCGTTCAAGGGCAGGTCATAGACCACCATGGCGCGCGACCCGGCATAGCTGAGGTCGAGCTGGATGCCGCGGCGGTCCTGGCAGAGCTTCAGGATGTCGCCGAGATAATCGTCGGGCACCATGATGGTCGCCTTGATCCGCGGCTCCTCGATATGGTCGACATAGGTCAGGTCGGGCATGTCGGCGGGGTTGTGCAGCTCCTGCACGGTGCCGTCCTTCATGTAGATCTGGTAGACCACCGACGGGGCCGTGGTGATCAGGTCGATGTCGTATTCGCGTTCCAGCCGGTCGCGGACCACCTCGAGGTGCAGGAGGCCGAGGAAGCCGCAGCGGAAGCCGAAGCCGAGGGCGGCGGAGGTTTCCATCTCGTAGCTGAAGGAGGCGTCGTTGAGGGCGAGCTTCTCGATCGCCTCGCGCAGGGCCTCGAACTCGTTGGCGTCGACCGGGAAGAGGCCGCAGAAGACGACGGGCTGGGCGGGCTTGAAGCCGTCCAGCGCCTTTTCGCAGCCCTTGCGCTCGTGGGTGATGGTGTCGCCGACGCGGGTGTCGCGGACCTGCTTGATCGAGGCGGTGAAGATGCCGATCTCGCCCGGGCCGAGTTCGGGGATATCGACCATCTGCGGTTTCAGCACGGCGAGCTTGTCGATGCCGTAGACGGCGTTGGTCTGCATCATGCGGACCCGGTCGCCCTTGCGGATCACGCCATCCATCACGCGGATCATCACGACGACGCCGAGATAGGCGTCATACCAGCTGTCGACCAGCATGGCCTTCAAGGGCGCGTCGCGCTCGCCCTTCGGGGCGGGGAGGCGGGTGACGATGGCTTCGAGCACGTCGGGGATGCCGAGGCCGGATTTCGCCGAGATCAGCACGGCGTCGGAGGCGTCGAGGCCGATGACATCCTCGATCTGCTGGCGGATGCGGTCGGGCTCGGCCGCCGGCAGGTCGATCTTGTTCAGCACGGGGACGATCTCGTGCCCGGCGTCGAGCGCCTGATAGACGTTGGCCAGCGTCTGCGCCTCGACGCCCTGCGAGGCGTCGACCACCAGCAGCGAGCCTTCGACGGCGCGCATCGAGCGGGACACCTCATAGGCGAAGTCGACATGGCCGGGGGTGTCGATCAGGTTCAGGACGTAGGTCTTGCCGTCCTTCGCCGGATATTCGATCCGCACCGTGTTGGCCTTGATGGTGATCCCGCGCTCGCGCTCGATATCCATGCTGTCCAGGAGCTGGGCCTTCATGTCGCGATCAGCGACCGTGCCCGTCGACTGGATCAGCCGGTCGGCAAGCGTGGATTTGCCGTGGTCGATATGGGCCACGATCGAAAAATTGCGGATGAGGTCAAGCTGGGTCATGGGCGGCATATGAGCAGGAATCGTTGAGCGGTCAATGGGAGATAGCGGCGGGGTCGGACGCAGGCGCCCCGGCGGGCCGCGGTAACGGGCGGTTTACCGGGCCTGCGGTCGAATCGTTTGATAAATCAGGCCCGGATTGTCATAGTTGCCTCACAAAAACATCAGCGGCCGGGAGATACCCGACCCGAAATCGAGAGGCAGTTTTCATGAAGACCTTGACACGTGCAGCCGCGCTCGCCCTGTTTGCGTTGCCCATTTCCAGCACCTTCGCGTCCGCCGGCCCGATCGACAGCGCCTGCATGCGCGCCGGCAACGGGGCCAACCGCGCCACCTGCGGCTGCATCCAGCAGGTCGCCGACATGACCCTGCGCGGCGGCGACCAGCGCCGGGCGGCGAAGTTCTTCCTCAACCCGGACCAGGCGCAGGAGACCCGCGTGTCGAAGCGCGATTCCGACAACGCCTTCTGGGCGCGCTACAAGCAGTTCGGTGAAGCCGCCCAAGCCTATTGCGGCTGACGGACTGACGCCGGCCCCTCGGGACCGGCGCCGGAAGTTCTGGAAGCGCCCGCAGGCCGGGCGCTTTTTTCAGTTGGAATGGGCGCTGTGATCCATCCCGCCCATGTCCTGCATCGGCGCCTCGCTGCGCTTCGAATCCACCGGCACGTCCAGCTCGACCACCTCGCCGCGCGCGAAGGTCAGGGTCAGGTGGATGATGTCGCCATCGACCAGCGAGCGGTTCAGCCCCATCAGCATGACATGGTCGCCGCCGCGCGCCAGCACGTGGCTCTCGCCGGCCGGGACCGCAAAACCCTCCTCGACCTTCAGCATCTGCATGACGCCGTCGCCGCTTTCCTTGTGGGTATGCAGCTCGGCCACGGCGGCGACGTCGGTGGCGGCGGAGAGCAGCCGGTCGTCCTCGTCGGAGTGGTTTTCGATGGTCAGGAAGATCGCGCCGGACTTGGCGGCGGGCCCGGAAACGCGGGCATAGGCGTCGGAGATATGCACGCCGTCATGCGCGAAGGCGGGCAAGGCGAAAGCGACCGCTGCGGCGGTCAGGAGGGTCTTGAGATACATGATGTGATCCTGTCGGAAAAAGGGGAAGCGCGAAGTCAGGCCCGGCC
Organism: Cereibacter changlensis JA139; assembly: GCF_003034985.1. Taxonomy (GTDB): domain Bacteria; phylum Pseudomonadota; class Alphaproteobacteria; order Rhodobacterales; family Rhodobacteraceae; genus Cereibacter; species Cereibacter changlensis. The sequence goes on along the minus strand of NZ_PZKG01000015.1, from coordinate 16,607 downwards.
GACCGGCGGCCCCCGCGCCCGCGGCGCGCCCGGGCAATTCGCGGCGTTGACCGGCGCTTCAAAGGGCTGGCGCAGGCGCTGCTGGCCCGGCGGGGCCAAGGGCCCCTCCGGCGCGGCAGGGGCCAGCCAGAGCGACAGCGCCGAGAGGCATTTCGGACAGGGATGCAGGACGCCGACAGGCTTGCCCTGGGCGTCGACGGCGACCGTCGTGACGCCATAGCCGGAGCAGATCACCATCTCGCCCGCGGGCATCGCCTGACCGCGCGCCACCGCCATGGTGAGCGAGGTGAGCGCCAGGGCCAGCACGAGCGCCAGCGTCAGGAGGGGGCGAAGCCGCATCATGCGCCGCTTATAGGCCCGCGCCCTGCCCCGCCGCAAGCGGCAGGCCGCGCCGGGATTGCGCAAACGCAAAAGACCCCGCGGTTTCCCGGGGGGCCTTTCGGATCGAATCGCAAGGAATTCAGGCGACCTGAGCCTTGGAGATCTCTTTCTTGATGGCCTTGGCCTTCAGCGACAGCTCCTCGTCCTTCGCCTTGGCGAGGAAGGCGTCGAGCCCGCCGCGGTGGTCGACGGTGCGCAGGGCGTGGGCCGAGATGCGCAGCTTGAACGACTGGCCGAGGATGTCGGAGATCAGCGTGACCTCGTTCAGGTTCGGCAGGAAGCGCCGACGGGATTTGTTGTTGGCGTGGCTGACCGTGTTGCCAGACATCGGGCCTTTACCGCTGAGTTCGCAGACGCGCGACATGGTCGTGATCCTTTGGTTTAAACGTGCTGGGCACCGCCAAAGGCAGCGCGCCGAATTCCATCGGGGTGCTTTAGGGGGAAATGCCGGGGGCGTCAAGCGATTCACGGCCTGCTGGTGGCGGAAGGGCAACGCGGGCCGCGCCCCCTGCCCCTGCGGGCGGCAAGACGCTCAGGACGGCAGCCCCGCGAGCAGCTCCGCCGCGGCGGCCTCCGGGGTCAGCGCGCCCTGGGCCACCGCCTCGCCGAGCCGCGCCATCGCGTCCCGCGCAGGGCCCGGGCGGGTGAGGACAGCGAGCAGGCCCTGCCGCACCTCCTCCTCGAACCAGTGCCGGGCCTGCTCGGCGCGGCGGCGGTCGATATGTCCGTTGGCGCGCCGCCAGTCCAGCAGGGCCTGCATCTCCGCCCAGGCCCCGGCCAGACCCTCGTCGGCCAAGGCCGAGACCGGCAGCGCCTTGGGAAAACCCTCGGGGTCCTGCGGGCGGCGGCGCAAGAGGTGCAGCGCGCCGGAATAATCGGCGACGGTGCGCATCGCGGCGGCCTTCAGATCGCCGTCGGCCTTGTTGACGAGGATCAGGTCGGCCATCTCCATGATGCCGCGCTTCACGCCCTGCAGCTCGTCGCCGCCTGCGGGGGCGAGGAGCAGCAGGAACAGGTCGCAGAGCTGCGCCACCACCGTCTCGGATTGGCCGACACCGACCGTCTCGATCAGGATGATGTCGAAGCCTGCCGCCTCGCAGAGCGCCACCGCCTCGCGGGTGCGGCGGGCGACGCCGCCGAGATGGGTCTGCGACGGCGAGGGGCGGATGAAGGCCAGGGGCTCGCGCGACAGCCGCTCCATCCTTGTCTTGTCGCCGAGGATCGAGCCGCCGGAGCGGGCCGAGGAGGGATCGACGGCAAGCACCGCGACGCGCAGGCCTTGGGCGGTGAGCATCAGCCCGAAGCTCTCGATGAAGGTGGATTTGCCGACGCCGGGGGTGCCGGAAAGGCCGATGCGCAGCGCCTGCCGCTTCAGCCGGGCGAGATCGGCCAGCAGCGTCAGCGCCGCCTCGCGATGATCGGCGCGCCGGCTTTCCACCAGCGTGATCGCCCGGGCCAGCGCGCGGCGGTCGCCTGCGGCGATGAGGGGGGCGAGATCAGCAGCGGTCATGCGGTCGCTCCGGCGGTATTCGGTTTGCCGGAGCCCTGCCCCGGCGGGGGATTGCCTGCGCCCGGCCGCAGGTGACGCGATTGTCAGCCGAGGCAACGGGCTTGGGCTTTTGTGCCCGGTCCGGGACGGATATGCCAGAGGGGACGCGCCCGCGGGCGCCTTGGCAACGGGGCTGACGATGAAGGCATTTCGCATCGGCATGATGGCGGCGGCGCTTTGTGCCGCAGGGGCAGCGGCGGCGCAGACCACCGACAACGCCAGTTTCGACCTGCGCATCCGCGGCATCAGCGCCGGCTCGCTGGTGTTCTCCGGCGTGCAGGAGGGGGCCGGCTATGCGGTGAACGGCAAGCTGCAGAGCGGCGGGCTGGTCGGCATGCTGAAGCGGGTGCGCTACGACGCGCAGGCGCAGGGCCGGATCAGCAAGGGGCGCTACGTGCCCTCGAGCTATTCCGAGGCGGCCGATACCGGCAAACGGCAGTCGCAGGCGGTGATGGGCTATCGCTCCGGCGTGCCGCAGGTGACGCAATACCAGCCGGCGCAAAAGCCGCGCTCCTATGATGTCGACCCCTCGACGCAGGGCGGCACGGTGGACCCGCTGACCGCGCTCTACGCCACGTTGCGCGATGTCGACGCCGGGCAGGAATGCAACCGCTCGCTGCAGATCTTCGACGGGCGGCGGCGGACCGAGCTGGTGCTGGGCGCGCCGCAGGCCACAGGCGCGGGGGTGAGCTGCGCCGGGGTGTTCCGCCGGGTGGCGGGCTATTCCGCCGACGACATGGCCGAGAAGACCCGCTTTCCCTTCACGCTGAGCTATGCGCCGATCGAGGGCGGGCGGATGCGGGTGGTGGAGGTGGCGACCGACACGCTCTATGGCCGGGCGACGCTGACCCGGCGCTGAGCCTTACCGGAGGACGCCGCTTGGGGGCATCGAGCCCCCGCGCGGCGGCTGCCGCGGGAGGAGCTTCGGGCGGGAACGCCGGTGGCTTCGGGGGGAGCCTCCGGCGGGGATATTTTTGGACAGAAAATGGGGGGTGCAGGGCGACTCCCGGCGGGAGCCCTTTGCCGGGTGGGCTGGACCTGCCCGGCAGGGGCGGCGATAAGGCGGCATGGCGGATCTTGCCCTTCCCATCGACGAGGCCCTTCCGGGGCTGATCGACGCGCTGCGGGCGCGGCGGATGGCGGTGCTGCAGGCGCCGCCGGGGGCGGGCAAGACGACGCGGGTGCCGCTCGCGGTGCTGGCGGCGGGGCTCTGCGACGGGCGGATCGTCATGCTGGAGCCGCGGCGGCTGGCGGCGCGGGCGGCGGCGGAGCGGATGGCGGAAAGCCTCGGCGAGCCGGTGGGGGCGACGGTCGGCTACCGGATCCGCGGCGAGGCCAAGGTGTCGAAGGCCACGCGGATCGAAGTGGTGACCGAGGGCATCCTGACCCGGATGATCCAGTCGGATCCGTCGCTGGAGGGGATCTCGGCGCTGATCTTCGACGAATTCCACGAGCGCAGCCTGAATGCCGATCTGGGGCTGGCGCTGGCCCTGGAGGTGCGCGAGGCGCTGCGCGAGGATCTGCTGCTGATCGCCATGTCGGCCACGCTGGATGCGGCGCCGGTGGCGGCGCTGATGGGCGATGCGCCGGTGATCACCTCGGCGGGGCGGGCCTTTGCGGTGGAGACGCGCTGGCTGGCGCGGCCTCTGGGGCCGAAGGCGCGGCTCGAGACCGAGGCAGCGGCGCTGGTGACGCAGGCGGTGGCCGAGACGACGGGCGGGGTGCTGGTCTTCCTGCCGGGGGAAGGCGAGATCCGCCGGGTGGAGAGCCTGCTGCGGCTGCCGGGCTGCGAGGTGCGGCCCCTGTTTGGCGCGATGGCCTTCGATGCACAGCGGGCGGCGCTGGCGCCTTCGGCGGGGCGCAAGGTGGTGCTGGCGACCTCGATCGCCGAGACCTCGCTGACCATTCCCGACATCCGTGTGGTGGTCGATGCCGGACGGTCGCGGCGGGCGCGCTTCGATGCGGCCTCGGGCATGTCGCGGCTGGTGACCGAGCGGGTGACGCGGGCCGAGGCCGAGCAGCGCCGCGGTCGCGCCGGGCGGGTGGCGGAGGGGGTCTGCTACCGGCTCTGGACCCGCGGCGAGGAAGGCGGGCTGGCGCCCTACCCGCCTGCCGAGATCGAGGCGGCGGATCTGACCGGGCTGGCACTGGAACTTGCGCTCTGGGGCAGCGGCGATCTGGCCTTCCTGACGCCGCCCAATCCCGGCGTTCTGGGCGAGGCGCGCAGCCTTCTGGAGGCGCTCGGCGCGCTGGCCGGGGGGCGGATCACCGATCACGGGCTGGCGCTGGCGGCGCTGCCGCTGCATCCGCGGCTCGGGCATATGCTGCTGCGGGCCGGAGTGGAGGCGGCGCCGCTGGCGGCGCTGCTCGCCGAGCGCGATCCAGTGAAGGGGCCGCCGGATCTGGCGCTGCGGATGGCGGCGGTGGCCGACCCGGGGCGGTTCCAGCGCGAGCATGCCAATGAGCTGAACCGGGCGACGCTGGAGCGCATCCGGCAGGAGGCGCGGCGGCTGGGGCGGGGGCTCGGGCCCGGGCCGGGGCTGTCGCTGGGGCAGATGGCGGCGCTGGCCTATCCGGACCGGGTGGGGCTCAGGCGCAAGGGCGAGGCGCCGCGTTGGGTGCTGTCGGGGGGCAAGGGGGCGGCGATGGAGCCGGGGCTGCCCTTGTCGGGGGCGCGGCTGATCGTGGCGACCGATCTCGACGGCGATGCGCGCGAGGCGAAGGTGCGGCAGGCGGTGGGGCTGGCAGAGGCCGAACTGCGCGAGATCTTCGGCGCCGAGATCGGCTGGCGCGAGGTCTGCGACTGGTCGCGGCGCGAGGGCCGAGTCATCGCGCGGCGGCAGGAGGTCTTCGGCGCGCTGGTGCTGGAGGACCGGATCTGGGCCGATGCGCCGCCCGAGGCGCTGGCGCGGGCGGCGCTCGACGGGTTGCGGCTGATCGGCCTGCCCTGGACCCCGGCGGCGCGGCGGCTCAGGGCGCGGATCGCGCTCTGCCGCAGCGAGGGCGGGACGCTGCCGGATGTGTCGGATGCGGCGCTCTTGGCCGAGGGGGACTGGCTGCTGCCCTATCTGGCGGGCAAGCGGACCGAGGCGGATCTGCGGAGCCTCGATCTGACCGAACCGCTCAGGGCGCTGATCGGCTGGGACGGGGTGCAACTGGTGGACCGGCTGGCGCCCTCGGCCTTCGAGACGCCGCTGGGGCGGCGGGTGCCGGTGGATTACGGTGGCGAGGCGCCGGGGATCGAGCTGAAGCTGCAGGAGCTCTTCGGGGTGACCGAGCATCCGGTGGTCGGGCCGAAGCGGCTGCCGCTGCGCATCACCCTGCTGTCGCCGGGAGGCAGCCCGGTGCAGGTGACCATGGACCTGCCCGGCTTCTGGGCCAGCTCCTATGCCGATGTGCGGCGCGACATGCGCGGGCGTTATCCGCGTCATCCCTGGCCGGAGGATCCGACGGTGGCGGAGCCGACGATGCGGGCGAAGCCGCGTGGAACGTGAGCAACGTTGCAGCGGTGCAACCGGGCGTCGCCCTGTGTTACCCAATCGGCGGGAACCCGGCGCAGCCCCGTGCCTTGGGGTCCGACGCCGGGTTTTCCCGGCGGAAGCGCCGGTCTAGCAGGGGCGGCAATCTTGAGGTGAGCCAGTGACTTCCGAAATCCAGAGCGTCCGGCGCGGGCGGTGGGCGGTTGCCGCCATGTTCTTTTCCAACGGTCTCGTCATGGGGGGCTGGGCGCCGCAGATCCCGCTGCTGCTGCCGCGCCACCAGATCAGCGAGGCGGTGCTGGGCCTGTTGATCCTGATGCTCGGCGTGGGCGCGGTGGGGGCGATGGCGCTCTCGGGCGGGCTGACGGCGCGCTATGGCTCGCGCCGCGTGGTGTCGGTCTTCGGCATATTGGCGAGCTTCACGCTGGCGGGGGTGGTGTTCGCGCCGAACCTGACGGTGCTGAGCGTGGCGATGGTGGCGATGGGGGCCTTCATCGGCATCATGGACGTGGCGATGAACGCCAATGCGGTGGAGGTGGAGCGGCGGCTGGGGCGGGCGATCATGTCCTCCTCGCATGGGTTCTGGAGTCTTGGCGGTTTTTTGGGCGGCGGGCTCGGCGGCCTGCTGATCGCCGGATGGGGGTCGCGGCCGCAGGCGCTGGTGATCTCGCTGGTGGCGCTGGCGATCGTGCTGGCGGCGATGCGGCATCTGATCAGCGAGACGCCGGCGGTGCAGGCCGGGAAGCAGCGCCGCAGCCACTTTCCGCGCGACGCCTCTGTCTACCTCTTGGGCGCGATGGCGCTGTTCTGCATGGTGCCGGAGGGCGCGGTGCTGGATTGGGCGGCGCTCTATGTCTCCAAGGAACTGGGCGGGTCGGTGGCGACCTCGGGGCTGGCCTTCGGCTTCTTCTCGGGGGCGATGGCGCTGATGCGGTTTCTGGGCGATGCGGTGCGCAACCGTTTCGGCGCGGTGCGGACGCTGCGGGTGTCGGGGATGATCGCGGCGACGGGGCTCCTGGGCGCGAGCCTTGCGCCGGGCGAGCTGACGGCGGTGGCCTGTTTCGCCTTCGCCGGGCTCGGGATCGCCAATATGGTGCCGATCGCCTTCTCGGCGGCGGGCAACCATCCGGGGCTGCCGCCGGGGGTCGGGATCTCCACCGTGGCGATGATGGGCTACATGGGGATTCTGGTGGCGCCCTCGACCATCGGCTTCGTGGCCGAGCACATCGGCTTCCGCGTCACCTATGCGGCGCTGGCGGTGCTGTTGCTGCTGGTGGTGGCCTCGGCGAAACGCGCGGCGGCGGCGGATTACGCCGGCTGAAGCGCCTCGGCGATGCGCGCCGTCGGCAGGACGCGGGCGAAATCGAGGTCGAGCGCCGAGAGGGTGACGGCGAGCACAGTCTCGGGCGGGAGCATCCCACCGGCGCGGTCGGGCAGGCCGAAGCCGAGCACGGCATCCTCGACGACGATCGCCGCGAAGCCGAGATCGGAGGCCGAGCGGGTGGTGGAATTCACGCAGAAGGCCGCCACCGCGCCGCAGATCACCAGACGGTCGATGCCGTTGGCGCGCAGATGCGCCTCGAGATCGGTGGAGGGAAAGGCCGAGGAGGTGGTCTTGCGGAACACCGGCTCGTGGAACTGCGGCAGGGCGCAGGGCATCGGCGCGGCGCCGGGCATGTCGGGGTGGAAGGGAGACCCGGGCTCGGGTTCGGAATGGTGGACGTGCAGCACGGGGCGGCCGGTCTCGCGGAAGAGCTGCAGCAGCTCGGCGATGCGCCCGGGCACGTCGGGGCCGGTGTGGGGCTGGCCCTCCGCGATGCGGAAGGCCATGTCCATCTGCATGTCGATCACCAGAAGCGCGGTCTTCGTCATGCGGACCCCCTTGCCCTGTCAGCTGCCGACGTAATCCATCTTGCCGATCTCCAGCCCGTTGTGACGCAGGATGTCGTAGGCGGTGGCGGTGTGGAAGTAGAAGTTCGGCAGGGCGAAGCCGGTCAGGTAATCGAGCCCGGTCATCGTCACCTCGCCGCCGCGCTGCTTCATGGTGATGCTGCGGCTCTCGGCGCCCTCGAACTGGCCGGCGTCGAACGACTCAATGTAGTCGGTGGCGGTGCGGATGCGGGCGATCAGCTGGGCGAAGCTGGTCTCGGTGTCAGGAAAGCTCGGCATCTCGGCACCGGCCAGCCGGGCCGAGGCGCGGGCGGCGAAATCGCAGGCGAGCTGCACCTGCCGGGTCAGAGGCAGCATGTCCGGGAACAGCCGGAAGCCGAGCAGCGCCTCGGGCTCGATCTTGCGGGCGGTGCAATGCGCCTCGGCCTTGGCGAGGATGGCGCTCAGCGCGCGCAGGTTGCGCAGCATCGGCGGAACGGAATAGCGATACATCTCAGACTCCCAGACACCAGCGCATCACGGCCTTCTGCGCGTGGAGGCGGTTCTCGGCCTCATCAAACACCACCGAATGCGGGCCGTCCATCACCGCGCTGGTCACTTCGTCGTCACGATGCGCCGGCAGGCAATGCATGAACAGCGCCTCGGGGCTGGCCTGCGCCATGAGCCGCTCGTTGATCTGGTAGGCGCGCAGCTGGTTGTGCCGCCGCTCGCGCGCGGAGGCCGGATCGTGCATGGAAACCCATGTGTCGGTGACCACCAGATCGGCCCCGGCGATGGCCTTGCCCGGATCGCGCTCGATGCTGACGCGGCTGCCCTTGTCGCGGGCGTAGCCGACGAATTCCGCCTCGGGGTCGAGGGTGGGCGGGCCGGTGAAGGTGAAGTCGAAGCCGAACTGGCCCGCCGCGTGCAGGAAGGAGGCGCAGACATTGTTGCCGTCGCCCGCCCAGACCACCTGCCGCCCGGCGATCGGGCCGCGGTGCTCCTCGTAGGTCATCACGTCGGCCATGATCTGGCAGGGATGGGTGCGGTTGGTCAGGCCGTTGATCACAGGGACGCTGGCGTATTCGGCCATCTCCAGGAGGGTCTGTTCCTCGAAGGTGCGGATCATGATGAGATCGACATAACGGCTGAGCACGCGGGCCGTGTCTGCGATGGTCTCGCCATGGCCGAGCTGCATGTCGGCGCCCGAGAGCACCATGGTCTGCCCGCCCATCTGGCGCACGCCGACGTCGAAGGAGATCCGGGTGCGGGTCGAGGGCTTCTCGAAGATCAGCGCCACCATGCGGCCCTTGAGCGGCTGCACGTCGTCGGGCTCGCCCCTGGGGCGGCCGTTGCGGGCGGATTTCATGGCATGGGCGCTGTCGATCATCTGCCGCAGGGCGGCGGCGTCGGTCTTGTGGATATCGAGGAAATGATTCACTGGGTCTGACTTTCGTTACCCGGGCGAAGGGGGCTCCCGCCCCCCCTGCGCCTTCGGCGCATTCACCCCCGGGGATAGTTGAACAGGGAAGACGTGGGGTCGGTCGTCCCTGCTCGTCGGTGCGACCGCTGCGCCCGCTCGCCCAGATGCGGGCAGATGTCAGGCCGCATCGGCTTCGATCCGGCTGGCGGCGCGGTCGAGCCGGGCGACCGCCTCGGCGATGTCGGCATCGGGGATGTTGAGCGCGGGCAGGAGCCGCAGCACGTTGTCGGCGGCAGGCACGGTCAGCAGGTTCTCGGCATAGCTCGCCTTCACCACATCGGTGTTCGGCGCGCGGCATTTCAGCCCGAGCATCAGCCCCGTGCCGCGCACGGCCTCGAAGACCGTGGGATGGGCGGCGACGAGGCCCTCGAGCTTCTGGCTGAAGAGCGCGGCCTTGCGGTTGACCTCGGCGAGGAAGGCGTCGTCGTTGACGAGCTCCATCACCCGGGCGCCGATGGCGCAGCCGAGCGGGTTGCCGCCATAGGTCGAGCCATGGGTGCCGGCGACCATGCCGACCGCGGCGCGTTCGGTGGCCAGCACCGCGCCGAGCGGGAAGCCGCCGCCGATGCCCTTGGCGACCATCATGATGTCTGGGGTGACGCCGGACCATTCATGCGCGAAGAGCCGCCCCGAGCGGCCCATGCCGCATTGCACCTCGTCGAAGACCAGCAGGGCGCCGGTCTCGTCGCAGAGATCGCGCAGGCCCTTGAGGCAGGCGTCGGGCAACACGCGGATGCCGCCCTCGCCCTGGATCGGCTCGATCAGCACGGCGGCGGTGCGATCGGTCAGGGCGGCGCGCAGCGCGTCATGGTCGCCGAAGGGCAGGCTGCGGAAGCCGGGCATCAGGGGGCCGAAGCCCTTGGTCATCTTCTCCGACCCGGCCGCGGCGATGGCGCCGGTGGAGCGGCCGTGGAAGGCGCCCTCGAAGGTCAGGATCTCGATCCGGTCGGGGTCGCCCTGTTCGGTCCAGTATTTGCGGACCATCTTGATCGCCAGTTCCGCGGCCTCGGTGCCGGAGTTGGTGAAGAAGACGGTATCGGCGAAGGTCGCCTCGACCAGCTGGGCCGCCAGCCGCTCCTGCTCGGGGATGCGGTAGAGGTTGGAGACATGCCAGAGCTGCTGCGCCTGGGTGGTCAGCGTCTCGACCAGATCGGGGTTGGCGTGGCCCAGCACGTTCACCGCGATCCCCGCGCCGAGATCGAGGTATCGCGCGCCATCCTCCGTGGTGAGCCAGGAGCCCTCTCCCTTGACGAAGGCGAGCGGGGCGCGGTTGTAGGTCGGCAGGACGGCAGGGATCATGGCATGGGGTCCTTGGTGCAAGACATAAGGGGTGCCGCAGGCAGCGCCTCAAGTCAACGTGGCATCGGTGGGGGAATTTGCCCGTGAGGGCGGAAGGGTGGGCCGCCACGCGGGCAGCCGTGATCGGTCGCTTACGCGCGGAGGCGTCGGCGTCGGGGCAGCGAGAGAGGGGCGCGGCTTGCGATCATCCGATCCGCATAGCGCGGCGCCGGCAGTCTGTAAACGGTGATCTGGCAGTACCGCACCCTTGGCCGGATCGGCTGCGGCGCTGCCGCCACAGGGCCGGGAAGGCCGCGAAAGCTGCGGCAAAGCGCGGCCCGGCGGGCGGTGGCGCCTTGAAATCCGGGGCGGCGACTTGTATCTACGACTGTCCCGGTTAGAATGCCGGAAATCTCAGGAACCCTTGGGCGGAAACGCCGGGTTCTCCCCTGACCGGAGTTGCGGCATGTCCTGGACCGACGAGCGCGTCGAGACGCTCAAGAAGATGTGGGCGGATGGCCAGAGCGCCAGCCAGATCGCCAAGGAACTTGGCGGCGTGACCCGCAACGCGGTGATCGGCAAGGTGCACCGTCTTGGCCTGTCGAACCGCGTCGGCAACGGCGCCGAGCGCGCCGAGCCGGAAGAGGAGGTCGTCGCCGCCCCGCCGCGGGTCGAGCCCGCTGCCCCGGCGGAGCCGCCACGCCCCGCCCCCGAGCCGCGCGTCGCCGCCGAGCGTCCCGCCCCGGCTCCGGCCGCGCCCGCCCCGGCGGTGCATGCGGCCCCGATCCCGATGCGCAAGGCGATCATCCCCGCCGGCCAGCCGCTACCGCCGCAGCCCTCGGCCAACGAGATCAGCCCCGAGGCGCTGGCCTCGGTGCGCGAGGTGGAGAAGCACGCCAAGCGGCTGACGCTGATGGAACTGACCGAGCGGACCTGCAAATGGCCGATCGGCGATCCGGCGACCGAGGATTTCTGGTTCTGCGGCCTGCCCTCGCTGGCCGGCAAGCCCTATTGCGAGGCCCATGTCGGCGTCGCCTTCCAGCCGATGAGCGCCCGGCGCGACCGCCGCCGCTGAACCGATCAGCGCGCGGCGTCACCGCCGCCGCTCCCAAGCCGAAGGGTGCACGGCGTAGCCGCCGCCGCTGCCAAGCCGAAGGGCGCGCGGCGCAAGCGCCGCGCTAGTCGCCCCCGAGAAGCCGGTTCAGCGCCCGCGCCGCCTCGTCCTGGAGAGCGTCGCGGGCGCGGCGCTTTGCGGCGTCCTCAAGCGACTCGCCCTCCTCGGGTACGATCCCCAGCTCTTCCGCCTTCTCCGCCAGCCGGGCCCGGGCCGCCGCCTCGGCGCGGTCGTTCACCATGGCCTTCACGTCGAGCCGGTAGCGCAGGTCATCCCAGGGCCCGTCGATCAGCAGCGGCACGGTGATGCCGCCGGTGCCATCCTCCCGCGCCAGCGCCGAGGGCAGCAGCCGGTAGTCCAGCGACCGCGCCCCCAGGTCGACCCGGCCGGCGCCGGTGGCCCGGATCAGCGGCGCGGCGAAGATCAGGTCGTCATTGGCCAGCACCCCGCCCTCCATGGTGAATCCGGCGCTGATGCTGTCGAAGATCGTCTTCGCCCCCTCGCCGACATAGCCCGCGTCCAGCGTGCGCAGCATGCCGCCGATGTCGAGCCCGCGCAGCTCGCCCTTGCCGAAGCGCAGCCGACCCTGTCCGGAGAGGCTGCGCATGATCGCGTCCATGTTGGCGCCGACGCCGAGGAACTGCAGCTCCAGATCGCCGGTGCCGATCAGCCGGTCGGTGTCGGCCAGATCCTGCAACAGCGGCTGCAGCGCGAGGCCGGTCAGCTTCAGCTCGCCGCCGGTCGACAGGCCCTGCCGCGCGTTCAGCACGAAGCTGCCGGTCAGGCTGCCGCCATAGGCGTTCACCTCGCGCAGGTCGAAGACGGCGCGCGACCGGTCGACGCCGAGCAGCAGCCGGGTCTTGTCGAGCTTCGTCTTGCCCAGCAGCAGGCTGTCGGCGTTCAGCGCGATGGCGGCATCCATCAGGCCCAGAGCGCTGGTGTCGATCGGCTGCTTCGACCAGCCGTCGCTCTTCGCCCCGCCCTCGCCGCCGCCGGACCCGCCCTGCCCCCCGTCGAGCGACGAAAGGTCCAGCGCGGCGGTGCGGATCGTGGCTTCCAGCCGCGGGCGCTCGCCCCCGGTGGTAAGGTCGGCCTCGCCCTGCAGCCGGTTGCCGTCCAGCGTCACCACGCCCTCGCGCAGATGCACCGACCCGGCGTCGGTGACGGTCAGCGCCCCGGCCACCGCCACGCCCTGCTGGCCGAGACCGGCGGGAAGCTCGGGCTTCGCGCGGCGCAGCAGGGCCGAGATCTGCGACAGGTCCTTCAGGTCGGCGTCGATCCGACCGTCGGCGGCCAGCGGCGCAGTGCCGAGCCGGCCCTCGAAGCCCAGCCGGGCGGCGCCGATTTCGGCCGTCAGGTCCAGCGGCACGACGCTGCCCTGCAGGAAGGGCGCGAACTCGCCGATCCGGCCCTTCACCAGCAGGCTCTGGCCGTTCATCTGGCCGGACAGGCTGATATCTGCCTGGCCGGCGTACTCGGGCAGCCGCGCCTCCGCCTCCAGCGCCGAAAGCGTGCTGCGCTGGCCGCTGGCCTGGTCGATATAGGTGACGGCCCCGTTGGTCAGCGTGCCGGACTCGAGGATGAAGGGCGTCGGCCCCGCCGAACCGCCCGCCGGGCCCTGCGGCTGCGCGCTAGCCTGCTCGGCGCCGGGGGCCGGCTGGAAATCCCAGTTCACCCTTCCGTCGGCGGCGCGCTCCAGCGTGATCACGGGATTTTGCACGGCGATGTTGGTGAGGTGGATCACCCCGCCGAACAGCGATCCCATCTCGATCCCGATCTCCAGCGCGTCGGCGCGCAGCATCGGGCCCTCCTCGGACCAGTCGGCATTGGCGATGGTGACGGGGCCGGTGGTGATGCCGATGCGCGGGAAGATCGAGGGGCTGACGCCGCCCTCGATGGTCAGGGCGCGACCGGTGGCGGCCTGGAACTGGCTGGTGGCGATGGCGGCGATGCGCTCGCCCGGGATCAGCAGGAAGAACGCCACCACGAGGGCGGCGAGCCCGAGAACCACGCCGATCAGGCGGACAATCCAGCGCATGACGCCTCCCTAGCCAGTCGGACGAAGCCTAGCGGCTGGGCGGAGGCGCAACAAGGGTTGCGGCGGCAGGCCGGCGCAAGCTTGCGCGAGCCCGCCTGTTCCGCGATCAGCTGTTGGACGCGGCCTTGGCTTCCAGCGCGGCGAGACGGGCCGAAAGCGCGTCATTCTCCTCGCGGGCCTTCTGCGCCATGGCGCGCACGGCGTCGAACTCCTCGCGGGTGACGAAATCGCGGTCGGCCATCCAGCGGTCGACGAAGCCCTTCATCGCCGTCTCGGCCTCGGTCTTGGCGCCTTGGGCGACGCCCATCGCATTGGTCATCAGCTGCGACATGTCATCGAAGAATTTGTTGCGGGTCTGCATGGCGGTTCCCTCCGTGGCTTCTGGCTATATGGTCGGGGCAGGCCCTGCGCGCAAGGTTGACTTCGCCGCAGCGGCACCGGAAAACCGCGGCAAAAGGAAACCGCATGTCCTACATCCCCTTCCCGAACCTCTCGCCGGACATCTTCTCGGTCGAGATCTTCGGCTTCACCCTGGCGCTGCGCTGGTATGCGCTGGCCTATATCGCCGGGCTGGTGATCGGCTACCAGCTGGTCCTGCGGATGATCCGCGCGCCGCGGCTCTGGCCCGGCCGCGCGCCGATGACCGCCGAGCAGGTGGAGCGGCTGCTGACCTGGGTGATCCTGGGCGTGATCCTCGGCGGGCGGCTCGGCTTCGTGCTGTTCTACCAGCCGGCGTGGTATCTGTCGCATCCGGGCGACATCCTGAAGGTCTGGGAGGGCGGCATGTCCTTCCACGGCGGCTTCCTTGGCGTGATGGTGGCGGGCATCGTCTTCTGCCTGCGCGAGAAGATCCCGATGCTGTCGGCCGCCGACCTGATGGCGGTGGCGACGCCGCCGGGGCTGCTGCTGGGGCGGCTGGCCAATTTCATCAACGCCGAACTCTGGGGCCGGCCGACCGACCTGCCCTGGGGCGTGGCCTTCCCGGGCGAGGCGGCGCAGGCCTGCGCCGGCGTCGTCGGCGTCTGCGCACGGCATCCCTCGCAGCTCTACGAGGCGGCGATGGAGGGGCTGATCCTTGGCGCTCTGCTGCTCTTCGTGGTCTGGCGGCGCGGCTGGCTGGCCTGGCCGGGGCGCACGGTGGGGCTGTTCCTCACCGGCTACGGGCTGGCGCGGTTTCTGGTGGAATTCGTCCGCCAGCCCGATGCGCAATTCGTCAGCGCGGGCAACCCGCTGGGTCTCGCCTGGCATATGGGTGGCTGGGGGCTGACCATGGGGCAGATCCTGTCGCTGCCGATGATCGCCGTCGGACTCTGGCTCATGATGCGGGCGCGGCGGGCGGTCGCCTCGCAGGCGGCATGACCCCGCTCGCCGACCTGCTGATCCGCCGGATCGAGGCGGCGGGGCCGCTGAGCCTGGCCGATTACATGGCCGACTGCCTGCTGCACCCCGAGCACGGCTATTACGCCACCCGCGAGCCCTTCGGCGCGGCGGGCGATTTCACCACCGCGCCGGAGATCAGCCAGATGTTCGGCGAGCTGCTGGGCCTCAGCCTTGCGCAGAGCTGGCTCGACCAGGGCGCGCCTTCCGCCTTCACCCTGGCCGAGCTCGGCCCGGGGCGCGGCACGCTGATGGCCGACGTGCTGCGGGCGACGCGCGGCGTGCCGGGTTTTCACGCGGCGGCGCGGGTGGTGCTGGTCGAGGCCTCGGACCGGCTGCGCGCGGTGCAGCGCGAGGCGCTGGCAGCCTATCCGGTGGAGTGGGTCGAGGGCGTCTCCGCCCTGCCCGACCGGCCCCTGTTCCTCCTCGCCAACGAGTTCTTCGACGCGCTACCGATCCGCCAGTTCGTCCGCGACGGCGAAGGCTGGCGCGAGCGGGTGGTCGGGCTTGCGGAGGGCCGGCTGAGCTTCGGCCTGACCGGAGCATCCCGGCTGGCGGCGCTGGAGTACCGGCTGGCCGATACCGGTCCGGGCGAGGTGGTGGAGATCAGCCCCGCCGCCGCGCCGATCATGGCCGGGATCGCCGAGCGCATCGCCACCCATGGGGGGCTGGCGCTGGTCACCGACTACGGCGGCTGGCGCTCGCGCCGGGACACGTTGCAGGCGCTCCGGGCGCATCGCTTCGCCGATCCGCTGGAGGCGCCGGGCGAGGCCGACCTCACCGCCCATGTCGATTTCGAGGCGCTGGCCCAGGCCGCCGCCCCCTGCGCCACCAGCTATACCGAGCAGGGCGCGCTGCTCCTCAGGCTCGGGATCGCGGCGCGGGCGGCGAAACTCGCCGGGTCGCTGCAGGGCGACGCACGGGAAAGCCATCTTGCCGCATATCGGCGCTTGACCGACCCCGCGGAAATGGGAACGCTGTTCAAGGCGCTGGCGGTTTCTCCGCCGCAGTCCGCGCCGCCACCGGGATTTGCCTGATGCTAGAGATTCTCACCGCCGAGGCGCTGTCTCCCGTGCGCCACGGCTTTTTCACCCGCAAGGGCGGGGCCTCCTCCGGGATTTTCCGCGGGTTGAACTGCGGGCCGGGCAGCACCGACCTGTCGGAGGTGGTGGCGATCAACCGCGCCCGGGTCGCGGCGGCGATGGAGGTGGAGCCGGATCATCTGGTCAGCATCAACCAGGTGCATTCTGCCAATGTGGTCCATGTCACCGGGCCGCTGCCCGAACGGCCGCGCGCCGACGCGATGGTGACGGCGACGCCGGGGCTGGCGCTGGCGATCCTGACCGCCGATTGCCAGCCGGTGCTGCTGGCCGACGCCGAAGCCGGGGTGATCGGCGCGGCCCATGCCGGCTGGCGCGGCGCCCGCGACGGCGTGCTGGAGGCGACGATCGACGCGATGGAGGCGCTGGGGGCCGAGCGCGAAAGGATCGTCGCGGTGATCGGCCCCACCATCAGCCAGTCTGCCTACGAGGTGGGCCCCGAATTCCTCGAAGGCTTCCTCGACGAGGACCGCGACAACGCCCGCTTCTTCGCGCAGGGCAAGGGCGACAAGGCGCTGTTCGACCTGCCGGCCTTCGGCCTGCACCGTCTGCGCTCCGCGGGCGTCGGCCATGCCGAGTGGACAAGGCACTGCACCTATGCCGATCCGGAGCGCTTCTTCTCCTATCGCCGCACCACCCATGCCGGCGAGGCCGATTACGGCCGGCTGGTCTCGGTGATCCGGCTCTAACTCAGGCAGACCGCTTCAGCCGGGCTTCCAGCACGTCGAAGGGCACGCCGGGCTGGTCCTTGGCGCAGCGGATGACGAGGCTGGTCTTCACCGAGGCCACATTGGCCGCCGAGGTCAGCTGCTCGGTCAGGAAGGTCTGGAAGGTCGACAGATCCGGCGCCACGCATTTCAGGATGAAGTCGATCTCGCCGTTCAGCATGTGGCATTCGCGGACCAGCGACCAGTCGCGGCAGCGCTGCTCGAAGGCCGA
>NZ_PZKG01000014.1 GCF_003034985.1 Cereibacter changlensis JA139 | reverse complement strand
ACCCGAGGGCGGCGCTAGGGGCTCGGTCCTCGACCTCCTCAGGATGCCCGCGCTCTGGCCGGTGCTCGTCATGATGGTGGTCTGCTACGCCCCCGCCGCCGGCCTGCGCGGCCTCTGGATCGGGCCCTATTACACCGATGTCTTCGCCGCCTCCGCCGCCCAGATCGGCGCCGCGACGCTGGTCATGGGCCTTGCCATGGTCGCGGGCAACTTCGCCTACGGCCCGCTCGACCGTGCCTTGGGCACCCGCAAGGGCGTCATTCTCGGCGGCAACCTCGCCACCGCCGCCTGCCTGCTCGCCCTCTGGGCCTTCCCCACCGCCGGCGGCCTCGGCACCCTCGCGCTCTTCGCCGGCATCGGCCTCTTCGGCGCCTCCTTCCCCATGGTCATCGCCCATGGCCGCGCCTTCGTGCCGCCGCAGCTGATGGGCCGCGGCGTGACTCTCTTGAACTTCTTCGGCCTCGGCGCCGCCGGCATCGCGCAATTCGTCACCGGCCGCATCCACCACGCCGCCCCCTCCACCCCGCCGGAGGCCCCCTACGCCGCGCTCTTCCTGTTCTTTGCCCTGGCCCTCCTCGCCGGCTGCGCCGTCTACGCCTTCGCGCAAGACCGTACCGACTGAGCACGGGCTGACTTCCGCCCCCCCGCCTTCTGCGCTATTCCGGAAGGGCAAGGAGTCCGGATGCCCGCCACCGCCGCCCAGATCGAGGTCATCGCCCCCAACCTCAAGCGCCGGCTCTCCGGCGTGACGGCGACGATCGCCCGGCTCGTCCCGGTGCAGGCGCGCCAGATCGGCATCGCCGCCACCGGCCCCGGCCTGCCCGCCAGCCTGCCGCATATCCCGCTAGCGGCACTCCCCTTCCTGCCGCGCGACCGCTGGCGCGTCTGGCACGCCCGGCGCAACACCGAGATGCTCCTGGGCCTCGCCCTGAAACACCTCTGCCGCCGCAAGCTGAAACTGCTCTTCACCTCGGCCTCGCAGCGCAAGCACTCCGGCTACACCCGCTGGCTCATCGCCCGGATGGACGCGGTCGTCGCCACCTCGCAGCGCAGCGCCCGCTATCTGGAGCGCCCCGCCACCGTCATCCTGCACGGCATCGACGCCGAAAGCTTCCGCCCGCCCGAAGACCGCGCTGCGCTGCGCCACAAACTCGGCCTGCCCGACGCCACCCTGATCGGCTGCTACGGCCGCATCCGCGCGCAGAAGGGCACCGACGCCTTCGTGCAGGCCATGCTGCAGGTCCTGCCCTCCCGCCCCGGCGCCACCGCCCTCGTCATGGGCCGCGCCACCGACAAGCATCAGCCCTTCCTCGATGACCTCAAGCGACAGGTCACCGAAGCGGGCCTGCAGGCCCGCATCCTCTTCCTGCCCGAAGTCAGCGTCGACGCCATGCCCGACTGGTACCGCGCCCTCGATCTCTACATCGCCCCGCAGCGCTGGGAAGGCTTCGGCCTGACCCCGCTGGAGGCGATGGCCTGCGGCGTCCCCGTCATCGCCACCCGCGTCGGCGCCTTCGAGGAACTGGTGACCGAAGCCGCCGGCGCGCTGGTCGATCCGGGCGACATCCCGGCGCTGGCTGCCGAGGCCGCCCTCCTCCTCGACGATCCCGCCCTCCGCGCGGAGAAAGCCGCCGCCGCCCGCGCCCGCGTCACCGCCGGCTTCCGCATCGAGGACGAGGCGGCGGCGCTGATCGCCCTCTACCGCCGCCTGCTGGATGATCCGTCATGAACCGCCTCGGCTTCCTTCTCGCCCGCAGCCTGCGCCGCGAGGCCCCGCTGCGCGCCGCCTCGATCGCGCCCGAGGCGCTGCTGGCGCGCTTCGCCGGGCAGAACATCGCGCTGGTCGGCAATGCGCGCGGCCTCGCCAGGGCGGCGCATGGCGCCTCGATCGACCTCGCCCAGACGGTGATCCGCATCAACCGCGCGCCGATGCCCTCGCCGGTCTCGCATGGCGCCCGCACCGACGTGCTGGCGCTGGCCACCTCGCTCGACGCGAAGGCGCTGGACCGGCTGAACCCCGAGCTCACGCTCTGGATGTCGCACAAGAGGAAACGCCTGCCCTGGCATGTGGTGAAGCGGCCCGGCTTCTACCTGCACCCTCTGCCGGCCTATGAGGCGCTGAAGCGCAGGCTGAAGGCCCCGCCGACCACCGGGCTCATGCTGATCGACCTCCTGGCCCGGTCCGAGGCGGCGCATGTCACGCTCTACGGCTTCGACTTCTTCGCCAGCCAATCGCTGTCGGGACGACGCCGCGCCGACCAGACGCCGCATGACTTCGCCGCCGAGGCGGCCTTCGTGCGCAACCTGATCGCCACCGACGCGCGCTTCACCCTGAAGCATCACCCGGCGTAAACCCCTTTCCCCCGTGGGCCGGTTGCGCTAAACGGGCGCGTCATTCCGACAACACACGAGAGGAAGTCCCCGATGGGCTACAGGGTCGTCGTCGTGGGTGCCACGGGCAACGTGGGCCGCGAAATGCTGAACATCCTCGCCGAGCGCGAGTTTCCGGTGGATGAGATTGCCGCGCTGGCAAGCCGCAAATCCATGGGCACTGAAATCAGCTTTGGCGACAAGACCGTCAAGACCAAGGACCTCGACAACTTCGACTTCACCGGCTGGGACATCGCGCTGTTCGCGGTCGGCTCGGAAGCCACCAAGATCTACGCGCCGAAGGCCGCCGCCTCGGGCTGCGTGGTGATCGACAACTCGTCGCTCTACCGCTACGACCCGGCCGTGCCGCTGATCGTGCCGGAAGTGAACGCCGACGCGATCGAGGGCTACAAGAACAAGATGATCATCGCCAACCCCAACTGCTCGACCGCGCAGATGGTGGTGGCGCTGAAGCCGCTGCACGACCGCGCCCGGATCAAGCGCGTCGTCGTCTCGACCTACCAGTCGGTGTCCGGCGCCGGCAAGGAAGGCATCGACGAGCTCTGGGACCAGACCAAGGGCCTCTACGTCCCCGGTCAGGAAGTGGCGCCGTCGAAGTTCACCAAGCAGATCGCCTTCAACGTGATCCCGCATATCGACGTCTTCCTCGACGATGGCTCGACCAAGGAAGAGTGGAAGATGGTGGCCGAGACCAAGAAGATCCTCGACAAGTCGATCAAGGTCACCGCGACCTGCGTCCGCGTGCCGGTCTTCGTCGGCCATTCGGAATCGATCAACATCGAGTTCGAGGATTTCCTCGACGAGCACGAGGCCCGCGACATCCTGCGCGAGGCCCCCGGGGTCATGGTGATCGACAAGCGCGAGAACGGCGGCTACATCACCCCGGTCGAATGCGTCGGCGACTACGCCACCTATATCAGCCGGATCCGTCAGGATTCGACGGTCGACAACGGCATCAACCTCTGGTGCGTCTCCGACAACCTGCGCAAGGGCGCGGCCCTGAACGCGGTGCAGATCGCCGAAGTGCTCGGCAACCGGTGTCTTAAGAAGGGGTGAGAAGCGCCCGGACGATCCTCCAGTGGAGGATCGTCAGCCTCGAACGCCCGCCGCGCAAGCGGCGGGCCGGAGGAGGCGCGTCCGGCCCACGATCTTTCTGCGAAAGATCAGAGTCTCCCCCGTAGGGTGCGCATTCATTGCGCACCCTCCCTCACCCCAAAAGGGTTAAGCACTCCCTAACGGAACCCAAAAACCCGTTCCGTTCCAAACACTTCCCCCGATTTTCACGCGTGAAAATCACACGGCGACGAACCCCGACCCCGGCACGAACTGCTCCAGCCCGCCCTCGCCGACATTGGTCCAGAGCCCGTGCAGCGTCATCTTCTCGGCCTCGACGGCTTCCTTCACGAAGGGGAAGGTCATCAGGTTCTCGAGGCTGACCAGCACCGCCTCCTTCTCCAGCGCCGCCAGCCGCGCCTCGGCCGGGACATGCTCGACCCGCTGATAGCCGGGCCGCAGGATGTCCATCCAGCGCCCGACGAAGCTCGACCGCAGCTCCAGCTCCGGCGCGATCCCCGAACACATGTCGTGGCAGCCCTTCACCCCGCCGCAGTTTGAATGCCCCAGCACCACGATATGCGCCACCTTCAGCGCCGTGACCGCATATTCCACCGCCGCCGAGGTCCCGTGAGCCTCGCCATCCGGGCTGTAGGGCGGCACCAGATTGGCGATGTTGCGGTGGATGAAGAACTCGCCCTCGTCGGCCCCGAAGATCGAGGTGACATGCACCCGGCTGTCGCAGCAGGAGATCACCATGGCCCGCGGATGCTGCCCGCTCTCGGCCAGCCGCCGGTACCAGGCCTTGTTGCCGGCATAGGTGGTTGCCCGCCAGCCGTGAAAGCGCTGGATCAGATAGCTTGGAAGGGGTTTGGCCTGTTCCATCTCGCAACCTCTGCATCATTGTCCGGCTCGTCTGATTAGGCCGCAAGCGGGGAAAATTCGAGAGGTTTCTTGCGGGAGCGGAAACCTTTTCTTCAGCGCGGCGGCGCATCCTCGCGCCGGGTGTGACGTGAGGACGGGTGTGATGGATTGCAGCATAACGGCTCTCCAGCCGAAGGAGCGTGTATGTCAGGATGCCGAACAGATCGCCGCGATCTGCCGCGAGATGGGCGCTCCGGCGGCGGAGCAGGCGATCGGCCGCGCCCTGGGCGAGCTGACGCTGATCCTCTCCGGGCTTGCGGCGCGGGTGCAGGCGCAGGATGTGGCGGATCTCGGGCGGCAGCTGCGCCGGCTGCAGCGGATGTCGGAGCATCTGGGCATGGTCAGCCTCGGTCATGTGGCCTGCGACGCGCGCAGATGTGCCGAGACCGGCGACGGCACCGCCTTCGCCGCGGTCTGGGCTCGGCTGATCCGGGTGGCCGAGCAGTCGCTGGCCGGCGACCGACCGCCGCTGGACCAGCGGGTCTGAGACCGCTTCCGGCCTTGCGGGCGGCGGCGGAATGGCTAGGCTCCGCGGCGATCTCCCTGGAACCGGAACCTGCCCATGGCCCTGTCTTTCGCCGATCCCGCCGCCCCGTCGCGCCCGCTGCATGTCGTCGCCGTCGACGACCTCGCCTCCTGGCGCGCCGGGCAGAGCGATGCGGTGCAGGCCTGGCTGGCGGCGACCGGCTTCGAGGCTGGCTTGGGCGAGCTGCGGCTGATCCCGGCGCCGGATGGCGGGGTGGCGGCGGCGGTGCTGGGCCATGGCACGGCTGCGATCCGCGCCCGCAGCCGTTTCGGGCTTGCCCGCGGCTACAAGGGCCTGCCGGCGGGCGACTGGCATCTGACCGGCGCGCTCAGCCCGGCGCAGGCGGAGGAGGCGGCGCTCGGCTTCCTGCTGGCGGGCTACAGCTTCGACCGCTACCGCAAGACAAAGCCGGCGCCGCAACCCCGGCTGAAGTTGCCGGAGGGATGCGATGCGGCGCGGATCCTCGCCATGGCCGAGGGCGAGTTCCTGACCCGCCGGCTGATCGACACGCCCGCCTCCGACCTCGGCCCGCAGGAGTTGGAGGAGGAGTTCTTGGCGCTGGCCGCGCGTTTCGGGGCGGAGACCTCGGTGATCCGCGGCGAGGATCTGCTGGCGCAGAACCTGCCGATGATCCATGCCGTCGGCCGCGCCTCGCCGCGCGCGCCGCGGCTGCTGGAGCTGCGCTGGGGCAGCCGCGGGCCGAAGCTGACGCTGGTCGGCAAGGGGGTCTGCTTCGACACCGGCGGGCTGGACATCAAGCCGAGCGCCGGCATGCTCTTGATGAAGAAGGACATGGGCGGCGCCGCCACGGTGATGGGGCTGGCGCAGATGATCATGCAGCTGGACCTGCCGCTGCGGCTGCGCGTCCTCGTCCCGGCGGTGGAGAATGCCATTTCCGGCAGCGCGATGCGGCCGCGCGACATCCTGACCTCGCGCAAGGGGCTGACGGTGGAGGTGAACAACACCGACGCCGAGGGGCGGCTGATCCTCGCCGATGCGCTGGCGCTGGCGGATGAGGAGACGCCCGATGTGCTGATCTCGATGGCGACGCTGACCGGCGCGGCCCGGGTCGCGGTGGGGCCGGACCTCGCGCCCTTCTTCACCGATGACGAGCCGATGGCCGAGGCGCTGCAGGCCGCGGCCCCCGTCGCCTGCGACCCGGTCTGGCGGCTGCCCTTCTGGCAACCCTATGAGGCGATGATCGAGCCGGGCATCGCCGATCTCGACAACGCGCCCTCCGGCGGCTTCGCCGGGTCGATCACCGCCGCGCTGTTCCTGCGCCGCTTCGTCGAGACGCCGCGCTACATGCATTTCGACATCTATGGCCACACGCCTGCCGACCAGCCGGCCCGGCCGAAGGGCGGCGTGGGGCAGGGCGCGCGGGCGATCCTGACCGCGCTGCCGCGGATCCTGGCGCTGTGATGGACCGGCGCACCACCCCGGCCAATGCCCGCGCCGCGCATGACAGCCTGCGCGGCCAGATCGAGGCGCCCCGCTTCACCGCCGGCGAGCCGGCGCAGGTGTCGCTGCCGCTGGTCGACCTGCTGGCGGCCCCGGGCGGGGCGCGGGACCGGCAGTTGCTGCTGGGCGACGGCTTTCTGGTGATCGACCGGCACGAGGGCTTCGCCTTCGGTCGGGCCGAGAAGGACGGGTTCTGCGGCTATGTCGCCGAGGCGGCGCTGGCGGCGCCCGGGGCGCCGACCCATTGGGTCGCGGCGCCGGCGACGCATCTCTACAGCGCGGCGCGGGTGCAGGCGCCGGAGCGTGCCGGGCTCAGCTTCGGCGCGCGGCTGACCGTGACCGGCGCGGCGGGGATCTTCAGCGAGACCACGGAGGGTCATGTCCCGACCCAGCACCTGCGGCCGCTGGGCGAGGTCTTCGCCGATCCGGTCGAGGCGGCGATGCTGTTTCTCGGCACGCCCTATCTCTGGGGCGGCAACAGCCGCAGCGGCATCGACTGCTCGGGACTGGTGCAGGCGGCGCTGCTGGCCTGCGGCATCGCCTGTCCCGGCGACAGCGACCTGCAGCAGGCCATCGGCGAGGAGGTGGCGGAGGCCGAGCTGCGGCGCGGCGACCTGCTGTTCTGGAAGGGCCATGTGGCGATGATCGTCGACGCGACCCGGATGATCCATGCCACCGGCCAGTTCATGCAGGTGGTGGTCGAGGAGACGCGGACCGCCATCGACCGGATCGCCGCGCAGGACGCCGGGCCGGTGATCGCCCGCCGCCGGCCACGCTGAGCGGTCAGGCGGCGTCATCCGGGCGGAGCGGCGCCAGATCGCAGGCGTCTTCGGGGCGGTAGAGGGTCAGCGCCTCGAGGATGGCCGATTTGCGGAGCGGCTTGGTCAGGTAGCGGTCGATCCCGGCGGCGAGGATGCCCTCGGCGTCGCCCTCCATCGCATGGGCGGTCAGAGCGACGATCGGAACGCGGGCGCGGCCGGCCTCCAGCCGGCGGATCGCCCGCGCCGCCTCGCGCCCGTCCATCTCGGGCATCGAGATGTCCATGAAGATCAGGTCGGGGGCGAGGCTGCGGTACAGCGCCACCGCCTCGGCGCCATTGGCGGCGAAGGTGATCTCGATCGGCAGGCCGCGCAGCATCTTGGCGAAGACCAGCTGGTTGGTGCGGTTGTCCTCGGCCGCCAGCACCCGCATCCGCCGCGCCCCCGGTTCGGGCGGCGGCGCGGGCTCCGGTTCCGGCGGGGCGGAGAGCCGCTGCAGCTGGCGGTAGAGGTCGGAGCGCAGCAGCGGCTTCTGCAGCACCGCGGCGAACAGACTCCGGGTCTCGGCGACGCGGGGCGCGGCGGGGTTGGAGGAGAGCAGCAGCAGCGGCATGGTCCAGCCGCCGGCGCGCAGCGCCTCGGCCAGGTCGCAGCCGTCCATCCCCGGCATCTCGTGATCGGTGAGCACCAGGTCGAAGGGCCCGTCGCGCGCCAGTTCGGCCAGCGCGTCGGGGCCGGAGCGGCAGAGCGTGGCGCGGATGCCGCAGGCGGTCAGTTGCCGCTCGAGGATGGTGCGCTCGAGGAAGCGGTCGTCCACCACCAGCGCCCGGGTCAGCGCTCCGGCGACAGGCGGGGCCGCGGCGTCATCGGCCACCGGCAGCGTCAGCCGGAAGCCGAAGCAGGAGCCGCGGCCCGCCGTGCTGTCCACCCAGATCTCGCCCTGCATCATCTCGACCAGCCGCCGGCTGATGGCGAGGCCGAGGCCGGTGCCCTCGAACTTGCGGTTGCTGCCGGTCTCCAGCTGGTTGAACTCGCCGAAGATATGCGCGAGGTGCTCCGGCGCGATGCCGATGCCGGTGTCTTCCACCGTGACATGCAGCTCCTCCAGCCCCGGCCCGGCCTCGCCGCCGAGCACGCGGATCGTCACATGACCCTTGGCGGTGAACTTCACCGCATTGCCGACGAGGTTGGTCAGCACCTGCCGCAGCCGCCCCGGATCGCCGATGTAGCGGGTCGGCAGCGCCATGTCGAAATGCACGATGAGGTCGATCCCCTGCGCCCGGGCGCGGGGTTGCAGCAGCATGGCGACCTCGTGGATCGTGCGCTCCAGGTCGAAGGGCTCGGGATGCAGGGTCAGCCGGCCGGCCTCGATCTTCGAGTAATCGAGGATGTCGTTGATGATGACCAGAAGCGCCTCGCCCGAGGACCGGATGGTCTCGGCGAACAGCCGCTGGTCGCCGGTCAGCGTCGTGTCGCAGAGCAGTTCGGCCATGCCGACCACGCCGTTCATCGGGGTGCGGATCTCGTGGCTCATGTTGGCGAGGAAGGCCGATTTCGCCCGGTTGGCGGCCTCGGCGGCGAGCCGGGCGGCGTCGAGCGCCGCCTGCTGCTCCTTCAACTCGGTGATGTCCATCCTCAGGCCGACCCTTCCGCCGTCGGGCGTCGCCTGGTCCAGCACCCGCAGCCAGCGGCCGTTCGCCATCTCGTATTCGGCGGCCTCGCCGGGGTGGCGGTAGCGCGCCAGCCGCTCGGCCAGCCAGGCTTCCGGATCCGTCACCTCGGGGCTCTGGCCATGCGCCAGCCCGTAGCGCAGGATGCTTTCGAAGCTGGCGCCCGGCTGCATGGCGGGGGCGGCGCAGGGGTAGATCTCGCGGTAGCGGCTGTTGCACAGGAGCAGCCGGTCGTTGCGGTCGAACAGCACGAAACCGTCGGGAACAGCCTCGATCGCCGCCCGCAGCCGCATCTGCTCGGTGATGTCGACGGCGAGGCAGACCATGTCGCCGTCGCGCGCCCGCCGGTCCTCCAGCTGCAGCCAGCTGCCGCTGGTCAGCCGCAGCACCACGGGGTCGGGGCTGTCGGTCTCCCATCGCGCCAGCATGGCGGCGCACCAGGCGTCGGGGCCGTCGTCCAGCGCGACGCGGCCTGACCCGGCGAGATGGCGCAGCAGGTCGGCATAGGGCAGGCCGGGGGCGATCTGCACCCCCTCGAAGGCCGAGAGATAGGCCCGGTTCGCCGCCACCAGCCGCTGCGCGGAATCGAAGACCGCGAAGCCGTCGCGGATCGTCTCGATCGAATCCCAGAGCCGGCGTTCGGCCATCACCGCCGCGGTATGCGCCCGTTCCAGATCGCCGAGGAAGCGGCTGTTCTGGCCTTTCAGCGCCTCGGCCTCGGACAGGGCGTTGCGGACCACGCTGCGCTGCTCGACGATCTGCTCCGACAGGGCGCGGGCGTGCAGCGCCAGCTTTTCATTGGCGGCGAAGAGCTCGCGCTGCTTGTGTTCCAACAGGCGCTCGGCGGCGAGTCGCGCGCGGCGTTCCCGCGCCAGCCGTTCCGCGATGTCCATCCGGCGAAGTCCCGATCCGTTGCCCGCCGGTCGCACGTCGCCGGCCGCTCCTGCACAGTCTGCGACAGCGAGATGAACCGGCGGTAAATGCCGACGGGCCGCACAACCCCCGGAGGAAAGGGCGGTGCGAGTCGCTTGCCAAAACGGGGGGGTGGTGACAGCATCCGCGCATTGGTGGAGGAAATAGCGTGATGCGGTCGATTTTCAGGACGGCGATTGTTTCTCTCGGGCTGGTGCTGCCCACGGTGGCGCTGCCGCAGGATCTGGTGCCGGCGCAGCGCTTCAACCTCAGCGCCGACGCCGACCTGCCGGGTGGCGATCTGGCGACGCTGCTCGACACCACGCTGGAGGGCTGCGAGCGCGCCTGCGCCACCAATGAAAGCTGCACCGCCTTCACCTTCAATTCGCGCAACGGCTCCTGCTTCCCGAAATCCGACCCCGGCGCGCCGGTCTTCTTCCAGGGCGCGCTGTCCGGGCTGGTGGTGAAGGCCGATCCTGCGGTGCAGGCCCGGGCCATGGCGCGGCGGGCCGATCTGGGCTTCCTGTCCGACTATGACATGTCGCAGGCGACCGAGCAGGCCAGGGGCCTCGGCAAGCTGCACACCACCAATGGCTGGAGCGCGGCGGAGCATCTGCAATCAGCGCGGGAGGCCGAGGCCAATGGCGATGTCGCGCTGGCCAGCAACTTCGCCGGGGCGGCGCTGAATGCCGAGGATCGGGCGGATGGCTGGGTCGAATATGCGCGGCTGCTGCTGGCGGCGGGCGCACCCGAGGGCCAGAACCAGCGCGCCTTCCGCGAGCGGGCGTTCAACGCCGCGATCAACGGCTATCTGCGCGCCGAGCCCGACGGGCTGCGCCACAGCGCGCTGGTGATGCTGGGCGAGGCCGCCGAGGCCATCGACCGCGGTCGCGACAAGGTTCTGGCGCTGCGGCTGGCGCAGCGCATCCAGCCGCGCGACGATACGGCGGCGCTGCTGGAGGATGCCGCCGGGAAATACGGCTTCCGGGTGCTGGAGCACGAGGTGCAGGCCGATTCCGTCCGGCCCCGCGTCTGCGCCACCTTCTCGGAGGATCTGGCCGAGTCGGGCGTCGATTATTCCAGCTATGTGCAACTGCCCGAGGCCGGGCTGACGGTGGAGAGGGGCGGCTATCGCCAGCTCTGCGTCGGCGGCATGGCGCATGGCGCGCGCTATGCGCTGACCTTCCGCGAGGGGCTTCCGGCGGCGGACGGGCAGGGGCTGCTGAAATCGGTGGCGCTGAACGTCTATGTCCGCGACCGCAGCCCCGGCGCCCGCTTCCCGAGCCGCGCCTATATCCTGCCGCGCGCCGAAAGCGCCGCGATTCCGGTGGAGACGGTGAACACCGCCAAGCTGGACCTGACGCTCTACCGCGTGTCGGATCGCAACCTGTTGCGCACCATCCAGGACGATTACTTCGCCCGGCCGCTGGCGCAGTATCAGGTCGAGGGCTTTTCGTCGCAGGTCGGCGAGGAGCTCTGGAAGGGCAGCGCCGAGGTGGGGATGGAGGTGAACCGCGACGTCACCACCCGCCTGCCGATGGACGAGGCGATCGAGGGGCTTTCGGCGGGGATCTATGCGCTGAAGGCGGCGGTGCCGGGGGTGGATGAATACGAGACCCCCGCGGCCTGGCAGTGGTTCGTGATCTCGGATCTGGGGATCACCACCATGTCGGGGGTGGACGGGCTGCATGTCTTCGTGCGCAGCCTCGGGACGGCGGCGGCGAAAGAGGGGGTGACGGTCGATCTGGTGTCGCGCGCCAATGCGGTGCTGGCGACGACGACCACCGATGCGATGGGCTATGCCAGTTTCGCCCCCGGTCTGACGCGGGGCGCCAATGGCGCCGATCCGGCGCTGGTCGTGGTGCGCGAAGGCGACAGCGATCTCGCCTTCCTGTCGCTGACCGATCCGGAGTTCGATCTGTCCGACCGCGGCGTCGAGGGGCACGAGCCCGCGCCGCCGGTCGATGTCTTCCTGACCACCGACCGAGGCGCCTATCGCGCGGGCGAGACGGTGCATGTCACCGCCCTGACCCGCGACGCGCAGGCGCAGGCAATTCCGGGACTGCCGCTGACGGCGGTGCTGACCCGGCCCGACGGCGTGGAATATGCGCGCGCGCTGGCCGAGGATGGCGGCGCGGGCGGGCATGTGTTCGACCTGCCGATCGCGGGCACGGCGCCGCGCGGCGTCTGGCGGCTGGAGGTGCTGGCCGATCTGGAGGCCGAGGCGCTGGCGAGCCAGACCTTCCTCGTCGAGGATTTCCTGCCGGAACGGATCGACTTTGCGCTGGCGCTGTCGCAGCCAGAGGTGCGGCTGGAGGACAGCCCGGAACTGACGCTCGACGCGCGCTATCTCTTCGGCGCGCCGGGGGCCGATCTGGGGATCGAGGGCGAGGTGCTGCTGCGCGAGGCCAAGGGCCTTGCCGCCTTCCCCGGCTACCGTTTCGGGCGGCATGACGAGCCCTTCAACGCGCAGATGGCCTCCTTCGGCGGCGAGCGCACCGATGACGCCGGCACGGCGACCGTCGCGCTGGCGCTGCCCGAGGTGACAGACCCGGCGCGCCCCTTGGAGATGCAGGTGACCGCCCGCGTCACCGAAGGCTCGGGCCGTCCGGTGGAGCGGCAGCTGGTGCAGCCGATCACCCCGACCGCGCCGATGATCGGGGTGAAGCCCCTTTTCGACGGCGTGGTGGGCGAGGGCTCTGACGCGCGCTTCCAGCTGATCGGCGTCGGGCCGGATCAGGCGCCGGCGCCGATGCCGGTGAAATGGGTGCTGACCCGGATCGAGACCGACTATCAATGGTATCAGCAATACGGCAACTGGAACTGGGAGCCGATCGTCAGCCGCAGCATCGTGGCCGAAGGCGAGGCGACGCTGGGGGCCGAGCCGGTGCAGATCTCCGGCGCGGTGAAATGGGGCGAATACGAGCTGCTGGTGGAGCGGACCGACGGCCAGCCCGCCGCGACCTCCACCACCTTTTCTGCGGGCTGGTATGCGCCCGCCGACGTGACCTCCACCCCCGACACGCTGGAACTGTCGCTGGACAAGCCCGCCTACAGGCCGGGCGAGACGGCCGAGTTGCGGCTGGTGCCGCGCGCGGCGGGGACGGCGCTGGTGACCGTGCTGTCGAACCGGCTGGTCGCCATGCAGGCGGTCGAGGTCAA
The DNA here is from genome assembly GCF_003034985.1 of Cereibacter changlensis JA139. GTDB lineage: Bacteria > Pseudomonadota > Alphaproteobacteria > Rhodobacterales > Rhodobacteraceae > Cereibacter > Cereibacter changlensis. The sequence continues at coordinate 44,241 of NZ_PZKG01000014.1, read as the reverse complement.
GGAGGGCGAGAACCTGATCTCGCTGCCGGTGACGGATGACTGGGGCGCGGGGGTCTATGTGACGGCCTCGGTGCTGCGACCGATGGATGTGGCGGCGGGGCGCAACCCGACGCGGGCGATGGGTCTGGCCCATGCCGCCATCGATCCCGGCGCGCGCCGTCTGACGGCGACGGTGGAGACCGCGCCCGAAGCCGCGCCGCGCGGGCCGCTGGAGGTGGCGGTGAAGGTGGACGGTTTGACCGAGGGCGATACCGCCTATGCCACCATCGCTGCCGTCGATGTCGGCATCCTGAACCTGACCGGCTTCACCTCGCCCGATCCGGACGATCACTATTTCGGCCAGCGCAAGCTCGGCGTCGGCATCCGCGATGTCTACGGGCGGCTGATCGACGGGCTGAATGGGGCGCAGGGCACGGTGCGCTCGGGCGGCGATGCCGGGGCCAAGGGCCGCCTGCAGGCCCCGCCGCCGACCGAGGAGCTGGTGGCCTATTTCACCGGCCCGGTAACGGTGGGGGCCGATGGCTACGCCCGCGCTAGCTTCGATCTGCCCTCCTTCAACGGCACGGTGCGGGTGATGGCGGTGGTCTGGTCGGGCAAGGGTGTCGGCAAGGCCGAGGCCGATGTGCTGGTGCGCGATCCGGTGGTGGTGACGGCCTCGGTGCCGCGCTTCCTGTCGCCGGGCGACGAGAGCCGGATGCTCTTGGAGATCGTCCATGCCACCGGGCCGGTGGGCCGGGTCGGGATGGATGTCTCGGCGCAGGGGCTGAGCATCGGCGCGGCGCCCTCGGGCTTCGAGATCACCGAGAAGGGCAAGGTCACCTTCGCCGTGCCGATCACGGCGGGTGATGTGGGTCTGCAAAGCATCGACGTGGCGCTGACCACGCCGGATGGCCGGCAGCTGACCAAGCATCTGACGATCCCGGTGCAGGCCAATGACCCAGAGGTGGCGCGGATCACCCGCTTCGATCTGGCCCGCGGGCAGAGCTTCACCTTCGACTCCAATGTCTTCGCCGGTCTTGTGCCCGGCTCGGGCAAGGCGACACTGGCGGTGGGGCCGATCGCCCGGCTGAACGCGCCGGGGCTGCTGGCCAGTCTCGACCGCTATCCCTATGGCTGCACCGAGCAGATCACCTCCAAGGCGCTGCCGCTGATCTATTACGATCAGGTGGCGCAGGCGATGCAGCTGCAGGGGGCCGGAACCATCGGCCAGCGCATCGACGAGGCGATTGCCGAGGTGCTGACCAACCAGACGGCGGAAGGCGCCTTCGGGCTGTGGAACCCGTCTTCGGGCGACATGTGGCTCGATGCCTACGTCACCGACTTCCTGTCGCGCGCCAAGGCGCAGGGCCATGCGGTGCCGGATCAGGCCTTCCGCTCGGCGCTCGACAACCTGCGCAATCAGGTGAACTACACCGCCGATTTCGAGACCGGCGGCGAGGCCTTGGCCTATGCGCTGATGGTGCTGGCGCGCGAGGGCGCGGCGGCGGTCGGCGACCTGCGCTACTATGCCGATGTGAAGGGCGATGCCTTCGCCACGCCCATCGCGCAGGCGCAGCTCGGCGCGGCGCTGGCGAGCTATGGCGACCAGACCCGGGCCGATGCGATGTTCCGCAAGGCGGGCATCCGCATGGCGGGGCTGATGGCCGAGGAGACGGCGCAGGTGTTCCGCGCCGATTACGGCACCAACTTCCGCGATGCGGCGGCGCTGTTGACGCTGGCGGTGGAGGCGGGCTCGCAGGCGGTGGACCGCGGCGTGCTGACCGACCGGATCGCCACCAACGACGGCCCGCTCTCGACGCAGGAGACGACATGGGCGCTCCTGGCGGCCAATGCGCTGATTGACCGGCCCGATACCGATGTGACCATCGACGGCGTGGCGCCGACCGGGCCCTTGGTGCGGATGCTCGACGACAGCGGTGCGCCGGTGGAGGTGAAGAACAACGGCGCCGATACCTTCCTGACCGTCACCACCTATGGCGTGCCGGCCGAGCCGGAGCCGGCGGGGGGCAATGGCTATGCGATCAAGCGCAGCTATTACACGCTGGAGGGCGAGGCGGTCTCGCCCTCGGGTGTCGCCGTCGGCACCCGGCTGGTGACGGTGCTGGAGGTGACGCCCTTCGGCACGGGCGAGGCGCGGCTGATGGTGTCGGACCCGCTGCCCGCGGGCTTCGAGATCGACAACCCGAACCTCTTGCGCGCGGGCTCGGTCTCGTCGCTCGACTGGCTCGGGGTCGAGGAGGAGGTCGCGCATAGCGAGTTCCGGCAGGATCGCTTCCTGACCGCGCTGGACCGCACCGATGGCGCGCCGTTCAAGCTGGCCTATATCGTCCGCGCCGTCTCGCCCGGAACCTTCCACCATGCCGCGGCCTCGGTCGAGGACATGTATCAGCCCGACTTCCGCGCCCGGACCGACGCCGGAACCGTCACCGTCACCGAGTGATGCGGGCGCGCTGGTTCATCGCGGCGGCGGCGGGGCTCTGGCTCGCCGCCGTGGTGCAGGACGGGGTGACGGGCTGGATCGCCCGCACCGACCTGCCGCCCTTGGCGCTGGAAACCTCGGTCGAGGTGGTGGCGCGCGACGGCAGCCTCTTGCGTGCCTATACGGTAGCCGACGGGCGCTGGCGCATGGCGGTGACGCCGGGGGCGGTGGACGCGGGCTATCTCGCCATGCTGGTGAATTACGAGGACAAGCGGTTTCGCCAGCATCCGGGCATCGACCTTCGGGCGATGGCGCGGGCGGTGGGGCAGGCGCTTTGGAACGGGCGGGTGATCTCGGGCGGCTCGACGCTGACGATGCAGGTGGCGCGGCTGCTGGAGGAGAGCGGGACCGGCAAGGTTGCAGGCAAGCTGCGGCAGATGCGGGTGGCGCTGGCTTTGGAGCGGCGGCTCGGCAAGGACGAGATCCTGTCGCTCTATCTGCTGCTCGCGCCCTTCGGCGGCAATCTCGAAGGGGTGCGGGCGGCGAGCATCGCCTATTTCGGCAAGGAGCCGGGGCGGCTGACCCCGGCCGAGGCGGCGCTGCTGGTGGCGATCCCGCAATCGCCCGAAGGCCGCCGCCCCGACCGCGCCCCCGGGCGGGCCGAGGCGGCGCGCACCCGAGTTCTGGCGCGGGCGGTGGGTGACGGGCTGATCGACGCCGAACAGGCTGATGCGGCGGAGCGCGAGGCGGTGCCGACGGCGCGCCGGCCCTTCCCGGCGCTCGCCCCGCATCTCGCCGACCGGATGCGGCTGGCCGCGCCGGGCGTCGGGCGGCATCAGCTGACGCTGGACGCGCCGCTGCAGCGCAAGATGGAGGAGCTGGCGGCCCAGACCGTCGCCGGGCGCGGCACGCGGCTGCAGGTGGCGATGGTGGTGGCCGATCACCGCACGGGCGAGATCCTCGCCTCGGTCGGGTCCGCCGCCTATCAGGGCGATGCGCGGCAGGGCTTCGTCGACATGACGCGGGCGCTGCGCAGCCCGGGCTCGACGCTGAAGCCCTTGATCTACGGGCTCGCCTTCGACGAGGGCCTTGCCCATCCCGAGACGCTGGTGGAGGACCGGCCGACCAGCTTCGGTGGCTACACGCCGCAGAACTTCGACCGGGTGTTCCGCGGCGACATAAGGGTGCGCGAGGCGCTGCAATTGTCGCTGAACATCCCGGTGGTGGCGCTGACCGATGCGCTCGGTCCGGCGAAACTGTTGGCCGCCATGCGCCGCGCCGGGGTGGAGGCGGTGGTGCCGGGCGGGCAGCCGGGGCTGGCGGTGGCTTTGGGCGGCGTCGGCGTGACGCTGGAGGACATGGTGCAGATCTACGCCGCCCTCGCGCGCGGCGGCGTGGCGCTGCCGCTGCGGGTGACGGGCGAGGCCCTGCCGGGCGAGCGGGTGCTGTCGGAGGTCGCGGCGTGGCAGGTGGGCGATATCCTCTCGGGTCTCGCGCCGCCGCCGGGGGCGCCGCTGAACCGGCTGGCCTACAAGACCGGCACCAGCTACGGCCACCGCGATGCCTGGGCCATCGGCTTTGACGGGCGGCATGTCATCGGGGTCTGGCTGGGCCGGGCCGATGGCACGCCGGTGCCGGGGGTGTTCGGCGCCGATCTGGCGGCGCCGGTGCTGTTCCGCGCCTTCGCCCGGCTGAAGCCGCAGCTGGAGCCACTCAGCCCGGCGCCGCCCGCGACGCTGATGGTCTCCAACGCCGAACTGCCGCAGCCGCTGCGCCGGTTCCGCTCGCGCATGGCGGCCTTCGCGCCTGCCGCCGATGCCCCTGCCGTGGCCTTCCCGCCCGACGGGGCCGAGGTGGAGCTGAACGACGGCGCGCTGCTGGTGCGGGTGCGCGGCGGGGCGGGGCCCTTCACCTGGCTTGCGGATGGCGTGCCGGTCGCCGTGGCGCAGCGCGGGCGCGAGGCGATGCTGGCGCTGCCGGGGCCCGGGTTCCTCACGCTCTCGGTGATCGATGCCGAGGGGCGCTCGGCCCGGTCGCAGGTCCGGCTGCGCTGAGCGCTCAGAGCATCGGCGTCAGCAGCATCCGGCCTTGCGGGGTCAGGGCATGGGCGGTCCGGTCCTCGATCACCACGGCGGTCAGCGGCCCGCCATAGGCCACGCCGGAATCGAGGTTCAGCCGGTTGCCGTAATGCGTCGCCATGTCGATGGCGGTATGGCCATGCACCACGAGCGCGCCATGGTCGGACCGGTCGGAGAGGAAGGGCTCGCGGATCCACAGCAGGTCGGTCTCGGTCTGGTCCTCGACCGCGATGCCTGGGCGGATGCCGGCATGGACGAAGACCACCTCGCCACGGCGGTAGAAGGTCGGCAGCGCCTCGATGAAGGCGCGGTGCTCGGCCGGCACCAGCTCCACCGCCTCGGCATGCACCGGCGCCAAGGGCCGGCTGGCCGCCTCGCGCACCCCGTAGGACTCCAGCGTCGCCCCGCCGCCGAGCCGCGGATGCAGCCAGCCGAGATCGCTGCGCAGCCCGGGGTCGTGGTGCTTGAGATCGTCGAGAAAGCCGAGGAACATCCGGTCGTGGTTGCCCTTCAGCACCACCCAGTTCTCGCCGGAGTCGATGCCGGCGCGCAGATGCTCCACCACGCCGCGGCAGTCGGGGCCGCGGTCGACCAGATCGCCGACATGCACCACCGGGGCGGTATCGTCGCCGGTCGCGCGGCGGTCGGCGGCGATCCGGTCATGCGCGGCCAGCAGCTGATCGAGATGACCATGGATGTCGCCAATAGCGTAGCTTCGCATCATGCGCCTTGTCTTGAAACGGCAGGACCGGGGCTGATTGCCCCGGACCGCCGCAGGTTTCCCGGGGGCGGAGACGCGTCCCCGCCGCCCGATTTCAGGCCCGGATGTCAGGCCACATCGAATTCCAGCGGCTTCACCTGCTGGAACATACCGGTCGATTCCAGCGTGTCCACCACCTTCTGATCCAGTGCCTGATCGAGGTAGAGGATGGCGATGGCCTCCTGCCCCTCGCCCGAGCGGCCGAGGGTGAAGTTGGCGATGTTGACGCCGTTCTTGCCCATGGTCATGCCCAGAAGGCCGATGATGCCCGGCACGTCCTCGTTGGTGGTGTAGAGCATGTGCCGCCCCACCTCGGCGTCGATGTTGATGCCCTTGATCTGGATGAAGCGCGGCTTGCCATCCGAGAAGCAGGTGCCCGCGACCGAGCGCTCGCGCTTGTCGGTGACCACCGTCAGCTTGATGAAGGCGTCGAAGACCCCGGTCTTCTCCTGACGCGTGGTCGAGATCTGGATGCCGCGCTCCTTGGCGATCACCGGAGCCGAAACCATGTTCACGTCCGGGTTGGTGGCCTTCATGATGCCGGCGATGGTGGCGCAGTTCAGCGCCGCGAGGTTCATGTCGGACACAGCGCCGTCATAGAGCACGTTGATCGCCTTGATCGGCTCGTCGGTCATCTGGCCGACGAAGGCGCCGAGATGGCTGGCGAGCTTGACCCAGGGCCCCATGACCGCGGCTTCCTCGGCGGTGACCGAGGGCATGTTCAGCGCGTTCTGCACCGCGCCGGTCAGAAGGTAGTCCGACATCTGCTCGGCCACCTGCAGCGCCACGTTCTCCTGCGCCTCGGTGGTCGAGGCGCCGAGATGCGGCGTCACCACCACGTTGGGCAGGTTGAACAGCGGCGACTCGGTCGCCGGCTCCACCGCGAAGACGTCGAAGGCCGCGCCGGCGACATGGCCGGACTTCAGCGCCTCGGCCAGCGCCGCCTCGTCCACCAGACCGCCGCGGGCGCAGTTGATGATCCGCACGCCCTTCTTGGTCTTGGCGAGGGTCTCCGCCGACAGGATGTTGCGGGTCTTGTCGGTCAGCGGCACATGCAGGGTGATGAAATCGGCGCGGGCCAGAAGCTCGTCCAGCTCCACCTTGGTCACGCCCAGTTGCTTGGCGCGCTCTTCCGACAGGAAGGGGTCGTAGGCCACGACCTTCATGTGAAGGCCGACGGCGCGGTCGCAGACGATGCCGCCGATGTTGCCGGCACCGATCACGCCCAGCGTCTTGTTGTAGAGCTCCACCCCCATGAAGCGGGACTTCTCCCACTTGCCGGCATGGGTCGAGGCATTGGCCTCGGGCAGTTGCCGCGCCACGGCGAACATCATGGCGATGGCATGCTCGGCGGTGGTGATCGAGTTGCCGAAGGGCGTGTTCATCACGATCACGCCGCGCTTCGAGGCGGCGGGGATGTCGACATTGTCGACGCCGATCCCAGCGCGGCCGATCACCTTGAGGTTGGGCGCGAGGCCCAGCAGCTTTTCGGTCACCTTGGTGGCCGAGCGGATGGCGAGGCCGTCATACTGGCCGATGACCTCGGCCAGCTTGTCCTTGTCCTTGCCGAGTTTCGGCATGTAGTCGACCTCGACGCCACGGTCGCGGAAGATCTGGACGGCGGTTTCGGAGAGTTCGTCGGAAACGAGAACGCGGGGAGCCATGGATGCGGTCCTTCAGAGGATGGGGCGGGACGGTGCGCAATGAATGCGCACCCTACGGGAGTCTGGGGTTTGGCGGGACGGTGACCGTCCAACGGTAGGGTGCGCATTCATTGCGCACCCCTGGCGCTCACGCCGCCTGAAGCGCCGCGATCTCGGCGCGGAAGGCCCAGTCGATCCAGGGCATCAGCGCCGCGACATCGGCGGTCTCGACCGTCGATCCGCACCAGATCCGGAGCCCCGGAGGCGCGTCGCGATAGGCGCCCACGTCCAAGGCAACCCCTTGGCTTTCCAGCCGTTTGGCCACGCCCTTAGCGAAGGCCGCCCCGTCGGTGATGCGCGGATCGGTGAACTTCAGGCAGACAGAGGTGGTCGAGGCGATCTCGGGCCGCACCGCCAGATTGGCGATCCAGTCGTTCTGCGCCACGAACTCGGCCACCACCCTGGCATTGGCCTCGGCCCGGGCGACGAGGCCCTTCAGCCCGCCGATGCTCTGCGCCCAGTCGAGCGCCACGAGGTAATCCTCCACCGCCAGCATCGACGGCGTGTTGATCGTCTCGCCCTGGAAAATGCCCTCGATCAGCTTGCCCTTCGCGGTCAGCCGGAAGATCTTCGGCAGCGGCCAGGCGGGAACATAGCTTTCCAGCCGCTCCACCGCGCGGGGGCTCAGGATCAGCATGCCATGCGCGCCCTCGCCGCCCAGCACCTTCTGCCAGGAGAAGGTGACGACATCGAGCTTGTCCCAGGGCAGCTCCATCGCAAACGCCGCCGAGGTGGCGTCGCAGATCGTCAGACCCGCGCGATCCGCCGGGATCGCGTCGCCATTCGGCACCCGCACGCCCGAGGTCGTGCCGTTCCAGGTGAAGACCACGTCCTTGTCGAAATCGACCGTGGCGAAATCGACCACCTCGCCATAGGGCGCCTTGGTCACTTTGGCGTCGAGCTTCAGCTGTTTCACCACATCGGTGACCCAGCCCTCGCCGAAGGATTCCCATGCCAGCATCTCGACCGGGCGGGCGCCCAGCAGCGACCACATCGCCATCTCCACCGCGCCGGTATCCGACCCCGGCACGATGCCGATGCGGTAGTCGGCCGGAACGCCGAGGATCTCGCGCGTCTGGTCGATGGCCCGTTTCAGCTTGGCCTTGCCCACGGCGGCACGGTGCGAGCGGCCCAAGGGCGCGTCGGCGAGCATGTCCAGCGAATAGGCGGGGATCTTGGCGCAAGGGCCAGAAGAAAAGCGCGGATTGGCCGGCCGCGTGGCCGGGGTCTGCAGATCAGACATGGTATCCTTCCAGATAAATGCCCCCCGTTGGGGAGGGGTGTCCCGCCGTCGGGTCTATCGGGGGTTGCTCTCTGGCGCAAGGAAAGAAATTGCCGTAAAGCGCCGCTTCATGCGGCCAAAACGACGCAGCCGCGCGATGGCAGCCCTTGCATGGTGGACCCCCGATGTATGTAGCGACCCTCTTGACCGACCCCGCCTCTCCGGCGCTCGACCGCGCCACGGTGGAGGCGCTGCGCAATGCCTGGGGCGGCGGCGATGCCCTCTGGCTCGATCCCGGCGTCGCGGCGGAGTTTCCGCTGGAGGATTGCCCGGCGAACCTCTGGGATGTCTGGGCCGAGATGCAGGCGCTGAAGGTCGATCTGGTGGTGCAGAAGGCCGAGGGGCGGCGCAAGCGGCTGCTCTTGGCCGACATGGATTCGACGATGATCCAGCAGGAATGCATCGACGAGCTGGCCGACGAGGCGGGCGTCGGCGCCTATGTCGCGGGTATCACCGCCCGGGCGATGAACGGCGAGCTCGACTTCGAGGCGGCGCTGCGCGAGCGCGTCGGGTTGCTGCGCGGGCTGTCGGTCGAGGTTATCGAACGGGTGTTCACGAACCGCATCACCTATATGCCGGGCGGGCGCGCTCTGGTGGCGACGATGCGGGCCAATGGCGGCTATGCGGCGCTGGTGTCGGGCGGGTTCACCGATTTCACCACCCGCGTCGCGGCGGGGCTCGGCTTCGACGAGCATCGCGCCAATACGCTCTTGGCCGAGGGCGGGCAGCTCACGGGCCGGGTGGCCGAGCCGATCCTCGGGCGCGAGGCCAAGCTTGCGACGCTGGAGGAGCTTTGCGCCCGGCTGGGCATCGCGGTGACCGAGGCGATGGCGGTGGGCGACGGGGCGAACGATCTCGGCATGCTGAAGCGCGCCGGGGCCGGGGTGGCCCTGCATGCCAAGCCCGTGGTGGCGGCGGAATGCGATATCCGCATCAACCACGGCGACTTGACGGCGCTGCTCTACGTGCAGGGCTATGCCCGGTCGGCGTTCGTCTCGGCCTGACCCCAGTCCGCCGCCTGCATCTCGCGCAGGCGGCTCGCGGTGCGGGCGAACTCGAAACTGCCGCTGCCCTCGATATAAAGCCGCTCCGGCTCGTCGGCGGCGGAGGCGATCAGCCGCACCTTCGCCTCGTAGAGCGCGTCGATCAGCGTGACGAAGCGCTTGGCCTCGTTGTAATTCTCCTGCGACAGCCGCGGGATGTCCTCGAGGATCAGCACCCGCACCGCCTCGGCGATGGCAAGGAAATCTGCGGGGCCGAGCGGCCTCGCGCAGAGATCCCAGAAGGTCGCGCGACCGACGCCGTTGGCAAAACAGGGCAGCTCCACCGTGCGCCCGTTCACCGGCAGCACCAAGGGCGCGCCCTTCGAACCGCCGGTCAGATCGGTCCAGATGCCGGCGATCAGCGTCTTGGCCCGCACCGCCGGGTGGAAATACACCTGCGCCCCGGCCAGCCGGTGCTGGCGGTAATCGGTCGGGCTCTCCAGCGGACGCACGACGAGGTGATCGCGCAGAAGATCGATGAAGGGCAGGAAGACCTCGCGGTTCAGCCCGTTCTCGTAGAGCCCTTCCGGCGGGCGGTTCGAGGTGGTGACGATCACCACCCCCGCCGCGAACAGCTTCTCGAACAGCCGCCCCACGATCATCGCATCGGTGATGTCGGTGATCTGCATCTCGTCGAAGGCCAGAAGCCGCACCTCCGCCGCCACCGCATCGGCCACCGGCTGCAGCGCATCCTCGACGCCGCGCTTGCGCGCCTCGTGCATGCCGCGCTGCATCTCCTGCATGAAGGCATGGAAATGCACCCGCCGCTTGACCGGAATGTCCACCGCATTGACGAAGAGATCCATCAGCATCGACTTGCCGCGCCCGACCCCGCCCCAGAGATAGAGCCCCTTCGGCGGCTGCGGCGGCTTGGAGAACAGGCCGAACAACCCGCGCTTCCGCTCGGGGTTGGCCTCCAGCCAGTCGCGCAGCACCTCCAGATCGGCCAGCACCGCGTGCTGGGCCGGATCGGGGCGCAGGGTTCCGGCTTTGATGCGGGCGTCGTAGATCTCGGTCAGGGTCTGGCGCATGCGGCCCTATATCGCGCGGCGTGCAGCGGGAAAAGCCGGAACGCGCGGCAGCTTGACGGGTTTTCTCACCCTGTTACCCCTTCTGCATGACAGTGCTCCTGCCCAACCCCGCCGCGCGCCGCCTGTTCCTCGACCTGCACGCGCTGGCCGAGCCGCCGACCGGCCCGGCGCGCGGGCCCGATCTGCTGGCGCTGATCCGGCGGCTGGGCTTCGTACAGCTCGACTCGATCTCGACCGTCGCGCGGGCGCATCACATGATCCTCTTCGCCCGGCGGCAGAGTTACCGGCAGGAGGCGCTCTCGCCGCTTCTGGACCGGCGCCGCTGGCTCTTCGAGCATTGGACCCATGACGCATCGCTGATCCCGACCGAGTTCTTCCCGCATTGGCGGATGCGCTTCGCCCGCGACCGCCCGCGCCTCTTGGAGCGCTGGCGCGGCTGGCAGCGCGACGGTTTCGAGACCCAGTTCGACGCGGTGCGCCAGCGCATCGCCGATCACGGCCCGGTCTCGGCGGCCGAGGTCGGCGAGGGCGAGGCGCGCGGCGCCGGCGGCTGGTGGGACTGGCATCCGTCGAAGGCGGCGCTGGAATATCTGTGGCGGGTGGGCGAGATCTCGGTCTGCCATCGCGCCGGCTTCCAGAAGGTCTATGACCTGACCGAGCGGGTGATGCCCCCGGAAGTTCTGGCGTGGCATCCGGCGCCGGAGGAGACGATCGACTGGGCCTGCAACACTGCGCTCGACCGGCTGGGCTTCGCCACCTCGGGCGAGATCGCCGCCTTCTGGGCCACCGTCGCCCCGCAGGACGCGCGCGACTGGTGCCACGCGGCGCTGGCGCGGGGCGAGATCATCGAGGCGCGGATCGAGGGCGCCGACGGCGCGCCCCGTCGCAGCTTCGCCCGGCCCGATCTCATGGAGCGCGCCGCCGCCGCCCCTGAACCGCCGGCCCGGCTGCGCATCCTCTCGCCCTTCGACCCGGCGCTGCGCGACCGCAACCGCGCCGAGCGGCTCTTCGGCTTCCGCTACCGGATCGAGGTCTTCGTGCCCGAGCCGAAGCGGACCTACGGCTATTACGTCTTCCCGCTGCTGGAAGGCGCGCGGCTGGTCGGGCGGATCGACATGAAGGCCTTCCGCGACCAGGGGGTGCTGCAGGTGAAGGCCCTCTGGCCGGAGCCGGGGGTGCGGTTCGGGACGGGAAGGATGGCGCGGCTCGAGGCGGAGCTGGAGCGGATGGCGCGGTTCGCCGGGTGCGAACGGGTCGGGTTCGAGGCGGGGTGGATGCGGGAGACGATGGGGTGAGGTGGAACCCCACCCTACGGGGACGGGGGCGGAGGCAATTGAACGTGCGTGGAGTTCGGTGCGCAATGAATGCGCACCCTGCGGTGTCGCGGGGAAGGTGGGGTGAAACCCCACCCTACGCGGAGCGCTTGGTGGCATGTGGGCGGGGACGGGGCCCACGGTCTTCATAGGGTGGGGTTCCACCTCACCTGTGCCACGCCTCGTAGGGTGCGCATTCATTGCGCACCATCGGGACGCCCCCAACACCGGATCACCCTCCACGCCGCGGGGTGGGGTTCCACCCCGCGCCTTCATCGCGCCCGTCCCGGAAACGCCGCCGACACCCGAGCCCTTCCCTCAACACCCCGGATCGGGCCAGCCGTCGATCGCCGCCACCGCCTCTTCCGCCGTTTCCACGAAGCGGAACAGCCGCAGATCCTCGCGCGAGATGGTGCCGGCTTCGGCCAGCGCCTCCCAGTTGATGATCTTTTCCCAGAAGGCCCGGCCGAACAGCAGGAAGGGGATCGGCTTCATCCGCTTGGTCTGGATCAGCGTCAGGCTCTCGAACATCTCGTCCAGCGTGCCGAAGCCGCCGGGGAAGACCACGACCGCCCTGGCCCGCATCAGGAAATGCATCTTGCGGATCGCGAAATAGTGGAAGTTGAACGACAGGTCCGGCGTGACATAGGCGTTGGGCGCCTGCTCGTGCGGCAGCACGATGTTGAGCCCGATGGACTGCCCGCCCGCCTCGTTGGCGCCGCGGTTGCCCGCCTCCATCACCCCCGGACCGCCGCCGGTGACGATGACGTTCTCGCGGCCATAGCTCTCCATGCTGCGCTCGGTCATCACCCGGGAAAAGCGCCGCGCCTCCTCGTAATAATGCGACAGCTCCGCCAGCACCGGGGTCTTCGCCGTCTCCTTGTGCGCGGGATCGGGGATGCGCGCGCCGCCGAACAGCACGATGGTCGAGGCGATGCCGCGCTCGTCCATCACGATCTGCGGCTTCATCAGCTCCAGCTGCAGCCGCACCGGCCTCAGGTCGTCTCGCATCAGGAAGTCGAGATCGGCATAGGCCAGCCGGTAGGCCGGGGCGCGGCTCTGCGGCGTGTCGGGAATCCGGTGCGTGGTTTCCAGATCCTCGGTCGAGTCGCGGAACGGATGGCTGCGGGGTTCGTCTTTCATGAGCTTCCTTGCCGACCTTGGGCGGATTGCGGGAGGTGACCCCACGGTTTATAGCCCTTGACCGGACAAGACCATGAAAAAGGACGCCGCCATGTCGACCGCCCCCGCGAACGCCGCCCTGGAAACCGCCATCGAAGCCGCCTGGGAGGCCCGCGACGGCATCAGCCCCGCCAGCACCGGCGAGGCGCGCGACGCCATCGAGGCGACGCTGGAGGCGCTCGACAAGGGCCGCCTGCGTGTGGCCGAGCGGCAGGCCGACGGCCGGTGGCATGTGAACCAGTGGGCCAAGAAGGCGGTGCTCTTAGGCTTCCGTCTGAAGGACATGGAGCAGCAGCCGGGCGGTCCGCAGGCCGGCGGCTGGTGGGACAAGGTCGACAGCAAGTTCGCCGGCTGGACCGAGGCCGACTGGCGCGCCGCGGGCTTCCGCGCCGTGCCGAACTGCGTCGTGCGCCGCTCGGCCTATGTGGCCAAGGGCGTGGTGCTGATGCCTTCCTTCGTCAATGTCGGCGCCTATGTCGACGAGGGCACCATGGTCGACGCCTGGGCCACGGTCGGCTCCTGCGCCCAGATCGGCAAGAACGTCCACCTCTCCGGCGGCGTCGGCATCGGCGGCGTGCTGGAGCCGATGCAGGCCGGCCCGACCATCATCGAGGACAACTGCTTCATCGGCGCGCGCTCCGAAGTGGTCGAGGGCTGCATCGTCCGCGAGGGCTCGGTGCTGGGCATGGGCGTGTTCATCGGCCAGTCGACCAAGATCGTCGACCGCGAGACCGGCTCGGTGAGCTATGGCGAGGTGCCTGCGGGTTCGGTCGTCGTGGCGGGCTCGATGCCCTCGAAGAACGGCATCAACCTCTATTGCGCGGTGATCGTGAAGAAGGTCGATGCCCAGACCCGCTCCAAGACCTCGATCAACGAGCTCTTGCGCGACTGACGCGCTCCTGACCCGGCGGAACCGCCCCCGGGGCGGGGCGTTTCCGAGGGCGCGGCGCCGGGTGCCGCGCCTGTTTGCGGAGTGTGCGTTGCATGGAAGATCCCGTCGTTCCCTTCGACCTCGCGCGGATGTTCCTCGGCGACGAGCCGCCGCTGTTCCTTCTGGAAATCGTCTTCCGCACTCTCGTCATCTACAGCTACACGCTCATGCTGTTGCGCTGGGTCGGTGGGCGCAGCGTGGCGCAGCTGTCGATCGTCGAGTTCCTCCTCGTCATCGCGCTCGGCTCGGCGGTGGGGGATGCGCTGTTCTACCCGGATGTGCCGCTGCTGCATGCGATGGTGGTCATCACCGTGGTGGTGACGCTCGACAAGCTGATCGACGTGCTGATCCGGCATTACCAGCCGGTGAAGCGCATCGTCGACGGGGTTCCGGTCGAGATCATGCGCGACGGGCGCATCCTGATGCCCGGCCTGACCGAGCGCAAGATCGGGCCGATCGAGCTGAAGGAGATGCTGCGGCTGGAGGGGATCGAGAACCTCGGCCAGGTGCGCCGCGCCTATCTGGAAGCCAGCGGCCATCTCTCGGTCTTCCGCAACGACCCGGTCTGCCCGGGCCTGTCCATCGTGCCGCCCTTCGAGATCACGCCGCCCATGCCTTCGGTACTGGCCCAGCCCGCCTGTTGTCGCAACTGCGGCGCCTGGCTCGACCCGGCCACCGAGGGCGAGCCCTGTCCCTTCTGCAAAGACACCAACCGCGCGCGGCTTTCGCTTGCACCGCAGGAAAAAACGCGCGAACGGGAGGCGACAGGAACGGAGCCGTCAGATGACCGAGGATCAGCCCGAGAAGATCAAGCGCCCGCAGCAGGTCTATACCCTCGTGATCGAGGTGGGCCGCAGACCGAATGACGGCCTGCCCAAGGACGCCACGGGCGCCGCGCTGATGTGCTATGCCACCGGCGTCGACGAGGCCGAGGCCGTGCGCGAGACGGTGGCGCTGCTGAAGACCGCCGACATGGCGCCGCTCGACGTGTCGGGCTACGGCACGCTCGAGGAGCGGCTGGAGGCGGGCGAGGAGATCGACGCCGAGGAGCGCGCGCTGATGCAGCGCGCCCTCGCCGAGAACTCGGTCGTCGTGGCGCAGATGACGCCGTTCTACGATTGATCCCCACGCCAAGGACCTGCCGATGCCGTCTCCCGTCGATCCCGTCGCCCTGACCGCCGCTCTGGTGCGTTGCCCCTCCGTCACGCCCGAGGAGGGCGGGGCGCTGGTGTTGCTGGAGGGGCTGCTTTCCGGGGCGGGCTTCGACTGCACCCGGGTGGACCGCAACGGGGTGCCGAACCTCTTTGCCCGCTGGGGGCGGCGCGGGGCGAACCGGTCGTTCGGCTTCAACGGCCATACCGATGTCGTCCCGGTCGGCGATGCCGCCGCCTGGACCCATGACCCCTTCGGCGCCGAGATCGAGGGCGGCTATCTCTGGGGCCGCGGCGCCACCGACATGAAATCGGGCGTCGCCGCCTTTGCCGCCGCGGCGGTGGATTTCGTGCGCGAGACCCCGCCCGACGGCGCGGTGATCCTGACCATCACCGGCGACGAGGAGGGTGCCTCTGTCGATGGAACGCAGGCGATCCTCGACTGGATGGCGGCAGAGGGCGAGGCGATGGCGGTCTGCCTCGTGGGCGAGCCGACCTCGCCCGAGCGGTTGGGCGAGATGATGAAGATCGGTCGGCGCGGCTCGCTCACCGCGCATGTCACCGCGCGCGGCGTGCAGGGCCATTCGGCCTATCCGCATCGCGCCAAGAATCCGGTCGCGGCGCTCTGCCGGCTGATGGACCGGCTCGACACCCATGTGCTCGACGAGGGCAGCGAGCATTTCGACGCCTCGACGCTGGCGATCACCACGGTCGATACCGGCAACCCGGCGACCAATGTGATCCCGGCGCTCTGCCGCGGCACGGTGAACATCCGCTTCAACGACCTGCACTCGGGCCAGAGCCTGAGCGACTGGCTCGCCGCCGAGGCCGCGAAGGTGCAGGCCGAGACCGGGGTGGAGATCACGCTCAAGGTGGTGGTGAGCGGCGACAGCTTCCTCACGCCGCCCGGCAGCTTTTCCGACCTCATCGCCGATGCGGTGGAGGCCGAGACCGGCATTCGCCCCGTGCCCTCGACCTCGGGCGGCACCTCCGACGCACGCTTTGTGAAGAACCATTGCCCGGTGGTGGAATTCGGCCTCGTCGGCAAGACCATGCATGCGGTGGACGAGCGGGTGGAGGTGGCGCAGATCGTGGCCCTGAAGGCGATCTATGGCCGCGTCCTGCGGGACTATTTCGCATGATCTCCGTCACCACCGACATCGCCGCCTGCCGCGCCCTGCGCCGCATCGTCTTCATCGAGGAACAGGGCGTGCCCGAGGCCGACGAGATCGACGAACTCGACGACGAGGCTATCCACCTGCTGGCCGAGGTCGAGGGCCGCCCGGTCGGCTCGGCCCGCCTGCTGGTCCGCGGCGAGACCGGCAAGATCGGCCGGGTCTGCGTGCTGGCCGAGCAGCGCGGCGCCGGGCTCGGCGCGGCGCTGATCCGCGCGGCGGTGGCGGAACTGCGCCGCATCCCCGGGGTGCGTCAGGCCAAGCTCGGCGCCCAGACCCATGCGCTCGGCTTCTACGAGAAGCTCGGCTTCACCGCTCTGGGCCCGGAATATATCGACGCCGGCATCCCGCATCGCGACATGGTGCTGGCGCTCGGCTGAGCGGGCAGAATGTTTCCGCTTCGAGGATGACGCCCCGCCTGCCGCGTGCTACCTCCGGAAGATGGACCAGTTACCCTCAAAGCCGCAGATCCTGCAGTGGATCGCCGACAATCCCACCCTGACCGCCAAGCGCGACATCGCCCGCGCCTTCGGCATCAAGGGCAGCGCAGAGCGTATCGAGCTTAAGCGGCTCCTGCGCGAGATGGAGGCCGAGGGCGCGCTGGAAAAGCGCAAGCGCGCCTACCGCGACGCCTCGGCCCTGCCGCCGGTGTCGATCCTGCAGGTGCTGGCGCCCGATGCCGATGGCGATCTCTTCGCCCGCCCGCTGGAATGGCTGGGCGAGGGCGAGCCGCCCGCGATCCTCGTGGTCACGCAGAAGACCGATCCGGCGCTGGGCGAGGGCGACCGCATCCTCGCGCGGCTGACCGAGACCGAGGGCGAGACCTACGCCTACGAGGCGCGGCTGATCCGCAAGCTCGGGGCCAATCCGCACAAGGTTCTGGGCATCTTCCGTGCCGAATCCGAGGGCGGGCGGATCGTGCCGATCGACAAGGGGCAGGACAAGGAATGGCGGGTGCCGCGCGACGGTACCGCAGGCGCCCGCGACGGCGAGCTGGTCGAGGCCGAACAGGACGGGCCGAAGCGCCTCGGCCTGCCGCAGGCCCGTATCGTGGCGCGGCTGGGCGATCCCTCCGGCCCGCGCGCCGTGTCGATCATCGCCATCCACCAGCACGGCATCCCCGACAGCTTCCCCGATGCGGTGGTGGCCGAGGCCGATGCCGCCAGCCCGGCGCCCTTGGGCCAGCGCGAGGATCTGCGCGAGCTGCCGCTGATTACCATCGACCCGGCGGATGCGCGCGACCGCGACGACGCGGTCTTCGCCGAGCCCGACAGCGATCCGCAGAACCCCGGCGGGCATATCGTCTGGGTCGCCATCGCCGATGTGGCGCATTACGTCCGCCCCGGCTCGAAACTGGACCGCGAGGCGAGGAAGCGCGGCAACTCCACCTATTTCCCCGACCGCGTGGTGCCGATGCTGCCCGACGTGCTGTCGGGCGACCTCTGCTCGCTGCACGAACATGTCGACCGGCCCTGCCTTGCGGTGCGGATGAAGCTGTCGGCGCAAGGCGCGAAGCTCGCGCATCGGTTCACCCGGGGCATGATGCGCTCGAAGGCGAGCCTCAGCTACGGGCAGGTGCAATCGGCCATCGACGGCACGCCGGACGCCAAGACCGAGCCGCTGCTCGAGCCGGTGCTGAAGCCGCTTTATGCCGCCTACGAGGCCGCCAAGCAGGCCCGCACCCTGCGCCAGCCGCTCGATCTCGACCTGCCGGAGCGGCGGATCGAGCTGAGCGAGGAGGGCAAGGTCACCTCGGTCGCCTTCCGCGAGCGCTTCGACGCGCATCGGCTGATCGAGGAATTCATGATCCTCGCCAACGTCGCCGCCGCCGAGGAGCTGACCCGGCTGCGCCGGCCGCTGCTGTTCCGCGTGCATGAGGAGCCGAGCCCGCAGAAGCTGGAGGCGCTGCGCGACGTGGCCGAGGCCTCGGGCTTCACGCTGGCCAAGGGGCAGGTGCTGAAGACCGCGCATCTCAACCGGCTCTTGGCGCAGGCCGAGGGCACCGAGTTCGACGAGCTGCTGAACATCTCCACCCTGCGCTCCATGACGCAGGCCTATTACCATCCGGAGAATTTCGGCCATTTCGGCCTCAGCCTGCAGAGCTACGCGCATTTCACCTCGCCGATCCGGCGCTATTCCGACCTCATCGTGCATCGCGCGCTGATCCTCGGCCATGGCTGGGGCGATGACGGGCTGTCGCCGCAGGACATCGAGGATCTGGCCGATACCGCCAAGCTGATCTCGGACACCGAGCGGCGCAGCATGATGGCCGAGCGCGACACGACCGACCGCTATCTCGCTGCCTACCTGGCAGACCGGGTGGGGGCGGAGTTCGGCGGGCGGATCTCGGGCGTGCAGCGCTTCGGGCTCTTCGTCAAGCTGGACGAGACCGGCGCCGACGGGCTGATCCCGATCCGCTCGGTCGGGCGCGAGTTCTTCCATTTCGACGCCGACAGCCAGACGCTGACGGGCGCCGACACCGGCACGGTGATCGGCATCGGCCAGCGGGTGACGGTGCGGCTGGCCGAGGCGATCCCGCTGACCGGCGGGCTGATGCTGGAACTGCTGGAGATCGAGGGCAGCGCCCTGCGCTCGGGCCGTCCGAAGCGCGGCCGGCCGATGCCGCGCAAGCCCGGCAAGGCCGCGGCGCGCGACGCCAAGCTGAAACGCAAGGTGGTGCGCAGCCGGAAGTGAGCCGGGGGCGCCGCCCTCGGGGGCATCGAGCCCCCTCGGGCGGCATTGCCATCGCAGACTGCCGGCCGGTCGCCCGTGCGGCCGGCTGCGGGCGCCTCCGGCGGGAGTATTTCTGCCAGGAGAAACCCGCGGGGTTTCGCCGGTTGGCGGTCGCAGTGCTTTGCGCGATGGGCGGGCCGGGTTAGGCTTGGCGCAATCACAAGAACAACGGGCAGGTTCGACGATGCGATCTTCAGTCATGGCCCTTGCGGCCCTTCTTGTCACGGATATGGCCAAGGCCGGGCCGGTCGAGGTCTCGCCCCGACCCGCAGCGCGGGGGGCGGCGATGGTGAGCGATACCAGACCGGCGGAACCGGTGGCCAGCCCCGAGGATCAGGCCGCGCTCGAGGCCTGGGTCGCCGCCTTCCGCCCGCGCGCCGAGGCGGCGGGCATCGCGCCCGCCACGCTGGACCGGGCCTTCCGCGGCCTCCGCTACGATGCCGATGCCATCGCCCGCGACCGCAATCAGGCGGAATTCTCGCGCACGGTCTGGGATTACCTCGCCTCCGCCGTGTCGGAGCGGCGGCTGGCCAACGGGCGGGCGGCGCTGGCCGAGCATGGCGCGCTGCTGCGCGAGATCGAGGCGCGCTACGGTGTCGACCGGCATGTGGTGCTGGCGGTCTGGGGGATGGAGAGCTCCTATGGCAGCCATCGCGGTGACCATCCGCTGATCGGCGCGCTGGCCACGCTGGCGCATGACGGGCGGCGCGGCGCCTTCTTCGAAGAGCAGCTGATCGCCGCCCTGCAGATCGTGCAGCAGCGCGATGTCGAGCCGCAGGCGATGACCGGCAGCTGGGCCGGGGCGATGGGCCATACCCAGTTCATCCCGACCTCCTACCTCGCCTTCGCGGTGGATTTCACCGGCGACGGCAAGCGCGACATCTGGTCGGACAATCCCGCCGATGCGCTGGCCTCCACCGCCGCCTATCTGGCAAAATCCGGCTGGGAGACAGGCCAGCCCTGGGGCCTCGAGGTGACGCTGCCCGCGGGCTTCGACTACGCCGGGTCGGGCAAGGCGCTGCGGCGCCCGACGGCGGAGTGGCGGGGGCTGGGGCTGCGCACGGCGGAGGGCGGCGCCCTGCCCGAGCATGGCGAGGCGGCGCTGCTCCTGCCCGGCGGGGCGCGGGGCGCGGCTTTCCTGATCTACGGCAACTTCCGGGCGATCTCGCGTTACAATGCCGCCGATGCCTATGTGATCGGCGTGGGCCATCTGGCCGACCGCCTGCGCGGCGGCCCTCCGATCCGCGCCTCCTGGCCCGAGGGCGAGCGGGTGCTCCTGTCGGCGGAGCGGGTCGAGCTGCAAGAGCTTCTGACCCGGGCGGGCTTCGACACCGGGGGTGCGGATGGCATGGTGGGGCCGAACACGATCAGGGCGCTCCGGGCCTGGCAGCAATCGGTCGGGCTGATCCCCGACGGCTACGCCAGCCCGGGCGTGCTGGAGCGGCTGCGCTCCGGCGTGTGACCTTCAGCGCAGGTGGTCGCGGAAGGCGGCGACCACCTGTTCGTAGACCGTGCGCTTGAAGGGCACGATGCCCTCGACCAGCTCGGCCGAGCCGATCCAGCGCCATTCCGAGAATTCCGGGTGGTCGGTGGCGATGCCGATCTGGTCGTCGCTGCCGGTGTAGCGGAACAGGAACCATTTCTGCCGCTGGCCGCGATACTTGCCGCCCCAGACCTTGCCCATCAGCTCCGGCGGCAGGTCGTAGGTCACCCAGTCCGGGGTCTTGGCGACGAATTCCACCAGGTCAGCGGTGATCCCGGTTTCCTCCCAGAGCTCGCGCAGCGCCGCCTCGCGCGGCTTCTCGCCCTCGTCGATGCCGCCCTGCGGCATCTGCCAGGCGGCGACCGGGTTGTCGAGCCGCTGCCCGGCGAAGATCAGCCCTTCGGCGTTCATCAGGACGATGCCCACGCAGGGGCGGTAGGGCAGGGAGGCGGGATCGATCATCGGGGAACCTTCGGGTGGGGCACGGACGCGCCCCACCCTAGCAAGCTCAGGGTTTCGGCGCGATAGCCGAAAGCCCCTTCAGGATGTCAACGGCATAGGCCAGCTGGTAATCCTCGTCGCGCAGCTTGGCGGCCTCCTCGGCGCGGGCGCGTTCTTCCTCGGCCTGCTTCTTCTCGTCCTCGGTCATCGAGTCGTTCGACAGCACGCCGCGCAGATCGGCTTCCGAGCGGGTGTTGGCGATGCTCGGCGTTTCCGTCTCCTCCTCGGCGGGCTTGGCGGGCGGCTGCTGCACCACGATGTCGGGCGCCACGCCCAGGGCCTGGATCGAGCGGCCGGAGGGCGTGTAGTAGCGCGCCGTGGTCAGGCGCATCGCACCCTCGCCACGCAGCGGGATGACGGTCTGGACCGAGCCCTTGCCGAAGCTCTTGGTGCCGACGACGATGGCGCGGCGGTGGTCCTGCAAGGCGCCCGCCACGATCTCCGAGGCCGAGGCCGAGCCGCCGTTGATCAGCACGACCATCGGCTTGCCGCCGGTGAGGTCGCCCGCCGTGGCGTTGAACCGCTCGCCGTCGCTGGCCTCGCGGCCGCGGGTCGAGACGATCTCGCCCTTGTCGAGGAAGGCGTCGGAGACCTGGATCGCCTGGGTCAGCAACCCGCCCGGGTTGTTGCGCAGGTCGAGCACCACGCCCGAAACCTTGTCGGCGCCGCCGGCCTCCTCGATCGACTTCTTCAGGCCTTCCTCAAGGCCGGAGTAGGTCTGGTCGTTGAAGGTGGTCAGGCGCACCACGACGGTGTCGCCCACCACGCGGCTGCGGGCGGCGACCAGCTTGATCGTGTCGCGGATGATCGAGACGTCGAAGGGCTCGGCCCGGCCCTCGCGCACCACGGTGATCAGGATCTCCGACCCGACCGGGCCGCGCATCATCTCCACCGCCTGATCCAGCGTCAGGCCCAGCACGGATTCGCCGTTCACATGGGTGATGAAGTCGCCGGCCTCGATCCCGGCGGCGTCGGCCGGGGTGTCGTCCATCGGCGAGACGACCTTCACGAAGCCCTCTTCCTGCGTCACCTCGATGCCCAGCCCGCCGAACTCGCCGCGGGTCTGCACCTGCATGTCGTCGAAGTCCTTCGGCGCCAGATAGCTCGAATGCGGGTCGAGCGAGGTCAGCATGCCGTTGATCGCCGCCTCGATCAGCTTCGTCGTGTCCACTTCCTCGACATACTGGCCGCGGATGCGTTCGAAGATGTCGCCGAACAGGTCGAGCTGCTCGTAGACCGAGCTCTGCTGGGTGGCCTCCTGCGCGATCAGCGGGCCTGCGATCTGCGTCGTCAGCAGCGCCCCGGCGACCGTGCCGCCCAGGGCGGCCATCACGAATTTCCTCATTGCCGTACTATTCCCCGCTTGCCGCGAACCACTCCGCCGGGTCGACCGGCTCGGTTCCTTGCCTGAGTTCCATATAAAGCGTTTCCGTCTCCCGCGCGCCACCGCCATCTTGGGCCGAGACCAGAAACTCCGCCACGCCCGGCTCGCCGCCGCCCATCAGGCCCAGCGGCGCGCCGGCGGAGACGACATCCCCGACGTCACCATAGACCGTCTGCAGCCCCGCCAGCACCAAGAGATAGCCGCCGCCGGGCTCAAGGATCATCACATTTCCGTAGTCGAGCAGCGGTCCGCGATAGCGCACCGTGCCCGGCCAGGGGGCGGTGACCAGCGCCCGGGGCCGCGTGGCGATCACCACGCCGGGCCGCCGCACCCCCGCCGCGTCGGACTCGTTGGCCCGCCGCAGCAGGGTGCCCAGCACCGGCAGCGGCAGCTTGCCCTTGGCCGCGGCGAAATCCGGCATCTCGGCCCCGACGTCGATGCTCAGCCCGTTGGCGAAGGCGTCCAGCGTGTCGGCGCTTTCCAGGAGGCCCTTCAGCGCCTCGGGGCTTTCGGTGAAGCGGCGTGGCAGCGGCGTGCGGTCCGAGATCGCCTGCGACAGGGCGGTGCGGGCCTGTTGCGCCGCCTCCAGCCCCTCGGCCAGCGTGGTTCCGGCCGAGGCCTGCAGCGCCCGCAGGTCGCGCAGCTCTTGCAGCTCGCCGCGCAGGGTCTCGGCTTCGGCCTGCAGCGCGGGGGTCACGTCGGCCAGCATCATGCCCGAACGCGCCGTGCCCAGCGGCCCGGAGGGATGCATCAGCAGCAACGGTCCCGGCCGCGGGTCGAGCCGGGCCAGCACGCCCAAGAGCTGCGAGACCTCCTCGCGCTTTGCCTCGAACTGCATCGCCAGCGTCGCCTCGCGGATCGAGGCCTGCCGCAGGTTCTCGCGCAGCGCGCCGAGCCCCTGCTCGTAGGCCTGGATCGTCCGGGTCAGCGAGGATACCCGATCGCGCGCCGTCTCGGCCGCCTGCAGCTCGGCCACCGCCTCCTGCAACTCCGCCGCCGCCTGCGCCGCCTGCTCGGCCACCGTCACGGCCGCGGCGGGGGTGGCGAGCAGCAGGAGGAGGGCCAGAGGCCGGATCATGCGGTGATGAGGCTCACGCCGGTCATCTCCGGGGGCTGGGGCAGCCGCATCAGCTGCAGCAGCGTCGGTGCCAGATCGGCCAGCCGCCCGTCGCGCAGCTTCGCCCCCTCCGGCCCGCCGACGAGGATCACCGGCACGCGGTTCGTGGTATGCGCGGTATGCGGCTCGCCCGTCACCGGATCGACCATCGTCTCGCAATTGCCGTGGTCGGCGGTGACGATCATCGCCCCGCCCGCCTTCTCCAGCGCCGCCAGCGCCAGCCCCAGCCCCTCGTCCACCGCCTCGCAGGCGGCGATGGCCGCCGAGAGGATGCCGGTATGGCCCACCATGTCGGGATTGGCGAAGTTCACCACGATCAGGTCGTAGCCATGCTCGATGGCCGCGACCAGCTGCCCGGCCACCTCCGGCTCCGACATCTCTGGCTGCAGGTCGTAAGTCGCGACCTTGGGCGATTTCGCCATGTAACGGTCCTCGCCGGTCTCGGGAGCCTCGCGCCCGCCGTTCAGGAAGAAGGTGACATGCGGATATTTCTCGGTCTCGGCCAGCCGGAACTGGCTGCGGCCCTGCTTGGCCACCCATTCGCCCAGCGTGTTCTCGATCACCTGCTTGGGATAGGCGGTGGACATGAAGCCGTCATGCGTCTTGGAATAATCCACCATCCCGAGGAAGCCCGCCCAATCAGGCCGCTTGCCCGTGTCATAGGCGTCGAACCCCGGCTGGGCCAGCGCCGCGAGGATCTCGCGCGCCCGGTCGGCGCGGAAGTTCAGGCAGAAGAACCCGTCGCCGTCCCGGGCGCCTTGGTAGCCGTTCACCACCGTCGGCGCGATGAACTCGTCGGTCTCGGCCCGCTCCATCGCGGCGCCCACCGCCTCCGGCCCGCTTTCCGCCCGCTCGCCCTTCGCATGCAGAATGGCGTCCGTCGCGCGCTGCACCCGGTCCCAGCGGTTGTCGCGGTCCATCGCCCAGTAGCGCCCGATCACCGTGCCGATGCTGACCCCCGGCGGCAGCCCCTCGACCAGCTGCGCCAGATAGCCCGGCGCCGAGGAGGGCGGCACGTCGCGCCCGTCGGTGATCGCATGGATCACCACCGGCACACCCGCCGCCGCCACGACCCGCGCGGCGGTCAGCAGATGCAGGATATGGCCATGCACCCCGCCGTCCGAGGCGACCCCCATCAGATGCGCCGTCCCGCCGCTGGCCTTCAGCGCGGCGATGAAGCCGAGCAGCGCCTTGTTCTGCGCGAAGGTGCCGTCCTCGATGGCCAGATCGATCGCGCCCAGATCCATCGCCACCACCCGGCCCGCGCCGATATTGGTGTGGCCCACTTCCGAATTGCCCATCTGCCCGCGCGGCAGCCCGACATCCGGCCCGTGGGTGATGAGCGTCGCATGCGGGCAGCCCGCCATGATCCGGTCGAAGTTGGGCGTGTTCGCCAAGGCGGGCGCATTCGCCTCCCGCTCCGCGCGCAGCCCCCAGCCATCGAGGATGCAGAGGACGACGGGTTTCGGTGCGCTCATTGCAGGGGCCTTTCGCTGATCTGTCGCCGTTCTACGCCGCCCGCACCTGATCGGCAACGGTGGCGGTCAAGCGCCCGCCCTCCTGCCCGGTGATCGTGGCGCGCACGATCTGCCCCTCCGGCTGGTCGGCGTCGAAGCTCACCTCGGTGAACTGCCCCGTCCGCCCCATCCGCGCCGATTCCATCAGCACCTCATGCTGCGCGCCGCGCTGCGCCGCCAGATGCCGCGCCAGCGCCGCATCCCCCGCCGCGCGCAGCCGCGCCGCCCGCTCGCGGATCACCGGACCCGCCAGCTGCGGCATCCGCGCCGCCGGGGTGCCCTTGCGCGGCGAGAAGGGGAAGACATGCAGGAAGGTCAGCCCGCAGTCCTCGACCAGCTTCAGCGAGTTTGCGAACATCTCTTCGGTTTCGGTCGGAAAGCCCGCGATGATATCCGCGCCGAACACCATGTCGGGGCGCAGCCTGCGCGCCTCCTCGGTGAAGCGGATCGCGTCGTCGCGCAGATGCCGCCGCTTCATCCGCTTCAAGATCATGTCGTCGCCCGCCTGCAGGCTGAGGTGCAGATGCGGCATCAGCCGGGGCTCGCTGGCGATGGCCCCCATCAGCGCCTCGTCCACCTCGATCGAATCGATCGACGAGATCCTGAGCCGCGCCAGATCCGGCACCAGCCGCAGGATGCGCATCACCAGATCGCCCAGACGTGGCGTTGCCGGCAGGTCGGCGCCCCAGGAGGTCAGATCGACCCCGGTCAGCACCACCTCGTGAAAGCCCTTGTCCACCAGCCGCCGGATCTGCTCCACCACCACCCCGGCCGGCACCGAGCGCGAATTGCCCCGCCCGTAGGGGATGATGCAGAAGGTGCAGCGATGGTCGCAGCCGTTCTGCACCTGAACATAGGCCCGATGCCGCCCGAAGCCGTCGATCAGATGCCCGGCGGTCTCCTTCACCGACAGGATGTCATCGACCTGCACCCGCTCGGTCTGACCGATCAGGTCGGGCGCGGCCATCGCAGCCCAGGTCCCTGCCTGCATCTTTTCCGTGTTGCCGATCACCCGGTCCACCTCGGCCATGGCCGAGAAGGTCGCGGGCTCGGTCTGCGCGGCGCAGCCGGTGACGATCAGCGTCGCCTCGGGGTTCTCGCGGCGCAGGCGGCGGATCTCCTGCTTGGCCTTGCGCACCGCCTCCGCCGTCACGGCGCAGGTGTTCACCACCACCGCATTCTCGATCCCGGCGGCGGCGGACAGCTCCTTCATCGCCTCGGTCTCATAGGCGTTCAGCCGGCAGCCCAGCGTGGCGAAGATCGGCGCGCTCATGCCAGGGCCTCCAGATAGGCGGGCGAGAGCCAGCCGTCGAAGACATGCGCCACCGGCCCGGTCAGCCAGACGCCATCCTCGCGCCAGTCGACCTCCAGCACGCCGCCGTCCATCTCCAGCACCACCTGCCGCCCGGTCAGGCCGCGCAGGTTGGCCGCCACCGCCGTCGCACAGGCGCCCGAGCCGCAGGCCAGCGTGATCCCCGCGCCGCGCTCCCAGACCCTCAGCCGCAGCCGGTCGGGGCCGGTCTGGCTGGCGAACTCGACATTGGTGCGCTCGGGAAACAGCGGGTCATGTTCCATCCCCGGGCCTTCGGCGGCCAGCGCCACCGCCTCGGCATCCGGCACGAAGCGGATGCAATGCGGGTTGCCCATGCCCACGGCGACCGGCTCGCCCGCCAGCGGCAGGCGCAGCGTGTCCACCTCCTGCGCCAGCGGCACCTCGCGCCAGTCGAGCTGCGGCTGCCCCATGTTCACGCTCACCAGCCCGTCGGCCCGGCGCACCGCGCGCAGCAGGCCCCGCGCCGTCACCAGCGTCACCGCATCGCGGCCCAGCCCGCGCATCACGTGATCGCAGACGCAGCGGGTGGCATTGCCGCAGGCCCCGGCGCGCGATCCGTCGGCGTTCCAGAAATCCAGCGCGAAATCGGCCTCAGCCGAATCGCGGATCTCGGCCAGCTGGTCGAATCCCACGCCGCGGTTGCGGTCGCCCAAGGCGCGCGCCAAAGCAGCCGTCGTCACCGCCCCGCGCCCGCGCGAGTCGATCACCACGAAGTCATTGCCCGCCCCATGCATCTTCATGAAGCCGAGCCCGTCGGAGGCGCGCATATCCATCATGGCGCGGCATATACGCTCCGCGCAGGGTTTTTGCCAGAGCCGTCAAGATTTCTGCGCTTTGCCCCTTGACCCCCTGCCGATCCCCACTTAGGAAGCGGCCCTGTCGAGACGGAATGACTGGCCGGGACACCGCGCCAAGATAAGCTGTTTCGGTGCTGAGGCTTTGGCCTCGGGATGGTGAGGGCGGGTAGCTCAGTGGTAGAGCAGCTGACTTTTAATCAGCGGGTCGCGGGTTCGATACCCGCCCCGCTCACCAATCCCCCGAAGAACTCCTGACATCGCAGACCCCGCGCATGCCGCTGTCATGAACTTGTCATACTGACACGATTCCCGCTGGCCTTCCGCCCCGCTTTCGGTTTTTTCACATCCGAGCCCGGACAGACGAGAAGGACGCGGCGTGACTGTGCAAGACCGTGCCCCCGTCGGCCGCTGGGTGGCCTTCCGCCATCGCGGCTATCCCGCCTACTGGACCGCCCTGCTGCTCGTGGGCTTCGCCGTGCAGATCCAGACCGTCGCCATCGGCTGGCAGGTCTACGACCTCACCCGCGACCCCTTCGATCTGGGGCTGGTCGGCCTGTCGCAATTCGCCCCGGCCCTGCTGCTGGTGCTCGTCACCGGCGCGGCCGCAGACCGATTCTCGCGCCGGGGCATCATGTGCGCCTGTCTCGTGGTCGAATCCTGCGTCGCCGCGGGCCTTCTGACCTACGCCGCCACGCTCGACGCAACCTCGCCCACATGGCCGATCTTCGCGCTGATTCTGGTCTTCGGCGCCGGGCGGGCCTTCTACAACCCCGCGCGCCAGTCGCTTGCGCCGAATCTGGTGCCGCCCGAGCATCTCTCCAACGCCATCCTCGCCAATTCCACCGCCAATCAGGCGGCGACGATCTGCGGGCCGGTGGTGGGCGGGCTGCTCTACGGGCTCTCGCCGGGCTTGCCCTATGCGGTGACGCTGGTGCTGCTGCTGACCGCCGCCGCGCTGGTGCTGACCATCCCGCGCCAGCCGCGCCAGATCGCTGTGGCGGGCGCCAAGACATGGGAGACCCTGAGCGCGGGCTTCCGCTACATCTGGGCCTCGAAGCCGGTGCTGGGGGCGATCTCGCTCGACCTCTTCGCTGTGCTTCTGGGCGGTGCGATGGCGATGCTGCCGGTCTATGCCCGCGACGTGCTGGAGATCGGGCCGACCGGCCTCGGCCTGCTGCGCTCGGCCCCGGCAGTGGGGGCGATCGGCGTCGGCTTCTGGCTGATGGCCCATCCGATCCGCCGGAACGCGGGGCTCATCATGTTCCTCTCGGTGGCGGCCTTCGGGTTCTTCACCCTCGTCTTCGCCCTCTCCACCACGCTCTGGCTCTCGGCGCTGGCGCTGTTGATGACAGGGGCCTTCGACATGGTCAGCGTCAACCTGCGCAGCGTGCTGATCCAGCTCTGGACGCCGGATGCGCTGCGGGGGCGGGTGAACTCGGTCAATCAGGTGTTCATCGGCGCCTCGAACGAGCTCGGCGCCTTCCGGGCCGGCACCATGGCCACGCTCATCGGCCCGGTGGCCGCCGTGGCGCTCGGCGGCGCCGCCACGCTGGCTGTCGCGGCCCTGTGGGCGAGGCTCTTCCCCGACCTGCGCCGGGTGCAGCGGCTCGACTGAGCCCGAAAGCGAACGGCCTGCCCGAAGGCAGGCCGCTCAAAGTCAGATCGCCCGGTCGCCCGCGGCGTCGCGCACCCGCGTCGGCAGGCCCATCTCGCCCAGCAGCCGCAGGAACGGCTTCGGGTCCAGCTCTTCCACGTTGACCATCCGCGCCACGTCCCACTCGCCCCGCGCGATCAGCACCGCCGCCGCCACCGGGGGCACGCCCGCCGTATAGCTGATGCCCTGCGCGCCGGTCTCGGCATAGGCTTCCTCGTGATCGGCCACGTTGTAGACGAAGACCTCCGCCGGGGCGCCGTCCTTGGTGCCGCGGACGAAATCCCCGATGCAGGTCTTGCCCTTGTAGTCCGGCGCCAGCGAGGACGGGTCGGGCAGCACCGCCTTCACCACCTTCAGCGGAATCACTTCCAGCCCTTCGGCCGTCACCACCGGCTTCTCCGACAGCAGTCCGAGGTTCTTCAGCACGGTGAACACGTTGATGTAGTGATCGCCGAAGCCCATCCAGAAGCGCACATCGGCGTCGGGATAGTTGGCCGAAAGCGAATGCACCTCGTCATGCCCGGTCAGATAGGCCTTCTGCTTGCCCACCACCGGCAGGTCGAACTCCTGCCCGACCTCGAACATGCTGTTCTCCTGCCAGGCGCCCTTCTGCCACGAATAGACCGTGCCGGTGAATTCGCGGAAATTGATCTCCGGGTCGAAGTTGGTCGAGAACCAGCGCCCGTGCGAGCCCGCGTTGATGTCGACGATGTCGATGCTCGTCACCGTGTCGAGATAGTCGTCCGCCGCCAGCCGCGCATAGGCGTTCACCACGCCCGGATCGAAGCCGACACCGAGGATAGCCGTCACGCCTTTTTCGGCGCAACGCTCGCGGCGGCGCCATTCGTAGTTGCCATACCACGGCGGCGTCTCGCAGATCTTCGCCGGATCCTCGTGGATCGCGGTGTCGAGATAGGCGGCGCCCGTGTCCAGGCAGGCTTCCAGCACCGTCATGTTGACGAAGGACGACCCGACGTTGATGACGATCTCGGCCCCGGTGTGGCGGATCAGCTGGGCCACGGCGCCGGTGTCCATCGCATCGACGGCATGGGCCTTGAACAGGCCGGGCGCCTTCATCGAGCCCTTTTCCTCGACGGAGGCAAGGATCGCCTCGCATTTCGACAGGGTGCGCGAGGCGATATGCAGGTCGCCCAGCACATCGTTGGCCTGCGCGCATTTATGCGCCACCACCTGAGCGACGCCACCGGCACCGATGATCAACACGTTCTTCTTCACTTCGGACCGTCTCCTTTAAGGACAGAGGGAAGCGCCTCAGCCGAGGCTGGAGGCATAATCGGCATAGCCGAACTCACGCGCGACGCGCAGCGAACCATCGGTTCCACGCAGCACGATGCTCGGCATCTTCACCCCGTTGAACCAGTTTTTCTTGACCATCGTGTAGCCCGCCGCATCCGAGATGGACAGGCGGTCGCCAACCTTCAATGGTTCCTCGAAGCGAAACTCGCCGAAGATGTCCCCGGCGAGGCAGGACTTGCCGCAGATCATGAAGCTGTGGTCGCCCCGGTCCGGCTCGATCCGCGCCGACTGGCGATAGATCAGCAGGTCCAGCATATGCGCCTCGACCGAGCTGTCGACGATCGCCAGCTGCTTGCCATTGTCAAGAATGTCGAGCACCGTCACCTCCAGCGAGGCCGAACGGGTGATCGCCGCTTCGCCCGGCTCCAGATAGACCTGCACGTCGAAACGCTCGGAAAATCCTTTCAGCCGCGCCGCCAGCTTCTCCAGCGGATAGGCTTCGCCGGTGAAATGGATGCCGCCGCCAAGGCTCACCCAGTCCAGCCGCTCCAGCACCGCGCCGAAGCGGCTTTCGATCTCGGCCAGCTGCCGGTCGAACAGGTCGAAATCGGCATTCTCGCAGTTGTAATGGATCATCACGCCGCTGATCCGGTCCAGCACGCCGGCGATCTTCTCGGCATCCCACTCGCCCAGACGGCTGAAGGGCCGCGCCGGGTCCGCCAGATCGAAGCCCGAGGTCGAGATGCCGGGGTTCAGCCGCAGACCGCAGGAAATGCCTTCGGCGCGACCCGCGAACCGCTCCAGCTGGCCGATGGAGTTGAAGATGATCTTGTCGGCATAGCCCACCGCCTCGTCGATCTCGTCATCGCCCCAGGCGACGGAATAGGCGTGGGTCTCCTTGCCGAACTTCTCGCGGCCGAGCCGCAGCTCGTAGAGCGAGGAGGAGGTGGTGCCATCCATATGCTCGCGCATCGCGTCGAAGGCGGGCCAGGTGGCGAAGCACTTCAGCGCCAGCAGCGCCTTGGCCCCCGACAGGCGGCGCAGCTCGGCCACCTTCTGCATGTTGCGCAGGAGGCTGGCCTCGTCGATCAGGTAGTAGGGCGTCTGGATCATCGCGGCCTCCCGGTCAGGCGAAAGGGAAAGCAGCGCGTATAAGGCCACACCCCCTCAGGTGCAAGCCTTGTGGCCGCGGCGCGTGACAGCGGCATGACAGCGGCGAAAAGGGTTAATCCCGGAGACCGGATTTTCGTCTGCATGCCCCGTGCATCGGGTGTGCATCGGTTGCACGGGGCGAAAATCAAGCGGCGTCCAAGGCTTAACCCCCGTCCGCCGCCCTTCGTCAGACCATGCGGATCACGTCCTTGCCGACCGCCAGCATGTAGCCGCGCCGGGCGATGGTCTTGACCAGAAGCTCGCTGACCATCTGGTTGCCCAGGGCGTCGCGCAACCGCTTCACCCGCGTCGCCCCCGCCGCCTCGTCGCAATCGGCGGCGTCGCGGCCCGAGATCATGCCCTCGATCTGCGCCCCGTTCAGCACCTCGTCATCCATCCGCGCCTCGGCCAGAACGCTCAGCGTCTCGATGGCGGCCTCGGTCAGCGAGAACTCCATGTCGTTGATGTAGACCGCCCGGCTCTCGCGCGAGATCATCAGCGAGGCGACCTGGATTCCCGACCGCTGGATCGCCGACATCCGCCGGTTCAGCGCGATGATCGTCACCAGCAGCACCAGCGCGGCGATCAGCAATGCTGCCGAGAACACCAGCAGCACGAAGATCACCATGCGGTAGCTCGCCAGCACGTCCGAGAAGGAAGTGCCTGATTGCGCGAGGATTTCCAGCAGCCGGATCTCGGTGCCCGACCGCAGCGCGTCATTCTCGATGAAGATCCGCTCGACCCGCGCGTTGAACGCATCCGCATCGGGAAGGTTGAGGAACAGGAACACGGCCGCCGCGGCGAGGATCAGCACGATGGCCGCGATCCCCCCCGTCACCACCCGGTTGCCGGCCCTCAACGCGTCAGTAGCGGAGGAAATATTCTCCGGCACTTGCTTTCCTTTCTTCCAGACCCTCCGGGCCGAATGTGGACAGGACGTTGAGCAGGGTCCAGCCCGCCCGGTCCAGCCGCTGCGCAAGAACCTGCGAGGCGCTGCCGCGATTGCAGGCGTTGTCCGGCACTTCCGCCACGCCGTAATGCAGCCGCAGCGGGCGGTCCTGCTTGGCCTTGTAATCCGCGTAGCAGGCCGCCTCGGCGGGAGCGGTCAGGGCCAGTCCCATCGCAAGTGCCGCCAGCAAGGCAGGAAGTTTCATCGACCGCTCCT
The DNA here is from genome assembly GCF_003034985.1 of Cereibacter changlensis JA139. Classification (GTDB taxonomy): domain Bacteria; phylum Pseudomonadota; class Alphaproteobacteria; order Rhodobacterales; family Rhodobacteraceae; genus Cereibacter; species Cereibacter changlensis. Next base: position 12,080 of record NZ_PZKG01000014.1, on the reverse strand, counting down.
GTTGTCCGAGTTCCCGGCATATTGCGCGGAGGGGGATGGATATTCAATGACAGAAGGGGTTTGCCGGATGGTTATCGCATAACAGCGCCCCGATATTGCCTGTCCCGCCGCTCCGGGCCGAGGGTCTGGCCATGCCGGTGCGACAGGCCTCTGCCCCCGCGCCGATCCCAGAAGGAGCCCCCCAATGACGCTTCCCATGACGCCCCTCAAGCGCCTCGCCATGACCCTCGCCGCCGCGGCCACCGCCCTTGCCGCCATGACCGCCGCCGCCGTTCCCGCCCGCGCCGATACCGAAGATGTCGCCAAGGCGCTCGCCGCCGTCGCCGCCGTCGCGATCATCGCCAACCAGGTGCAGAAGAACCGCGCCGACAAGGACGACCGCAAGGAGCAGCTGGTCGACAACCGCTGGAACAATGACCGCTGGGACAACCGGTGGAACGACGACCGCCGCGACAACCGCCGTCCGCCGCGGCACGAGACCCGCTCGCCGCTGGTGCCGCCGGTCTGCGCCTTCCAGCTCGATGACAACCGGCGCGGCGGCCCGGTGCTCTACCCGGAGCGCTGCCTGCGCGACCAAGGCTTCCGCTACAAGCTGCCGCGCAGCTGCGTCCGCGAGGTCCGCAACCGCGGCCGCATGGAACGCTTCTACCCGGCGCGCTGCCTCGCCGAGGCTGGTTTCCGCCTGCGTCCGGGCCGCGAGGATCACCGCCGCGGCGATGACCGCTGGCGCTACGGGTCCTGAGGTTTCCGGGCGCATCCCCCCTCGCGCCCGGAGCAGGGGGGCGGAAGGCCGAGCAGCTTTCGTCCCCCGACTTGGCGACTGACACAACATCTGGGGCTTTTCCCGCCGCGCCGCAGCGGTTATTGCTGCGGCATGGATATTCCCTGCCCCGATTTCAGCCACGAGACCGCCGCCCTCGAGGGCGGCTTCACCTGTGTTGTCGGCGTCGACGAGGTCGGGCGCGGTCCGCTGGCCGGGCCGGTCACCGCCGCCGCCGTCCGGCTGATCCCCGGCTGCATCCCGGAGGGGCTGAACGACAGCAAGAAGCTGACCGCCGGCCGCCGGCAGGAGCTCTGCCTGCAGCTGCATGCCTGCGCCGAGGTCTCGGTCGCCCATGCCTCGGTGGAGGAGATCGACAGCCTGAACATCCTGCGCGCGAGCCATCTGGCCATGGCCCGGGCCATCGCCGGCCTGCCGACCAAACCCGACTTCGCGCTGATCGACGGCCACATCATCCCGGTCGGTCTGCCGCACAAGTGCCGGGCGCTGGTGCGCGGCGACTCCCTGTCGCTTTCGATCGCCGCCGCCTCGATCGTGGCCAAGGTGGCGCGCGACGCGATCATGGTGGATTTGGAGCAACATCATCCGGGCTACGGCTGGCGCCGCAACGCCGGCTACCCGACAAAAGACCATCTCGCGGCGCTGCTAAATCTCGGTGTGACCCCTCACCATAGGCGTTCGTTCAAACCGGTACACAATATCTTGTATCAAGAGATTTCACTAACCCCTTGATTCAATAAAGAATTTGACGGCGATTCGCCAATGACTCATCCTGCCCTCACATAAAACGGCGCAAAGCCGGGGGGCGCAGAGGCAGACATGGCGACGAAGACAAGAGAACCGGAGGCGGCGACGCTTCCGCTGAATGAAATACTTGCGGGCGACTGCATCGAGGTGATGAACAGCCTGCCCGCGGGCAGCGTCGATCTCATCTTCGCTGACCCGCCCTACAACCTGCAGCTGCGCGGCGACCTGCATCGGCCCGACAATTCGCTGGTCGGCGCGGTCAACGACCACTGGGACCAGTTCTCCAGCTTCGCCGTCTACGACAAGTTCACCCGCGAATGGCTCGCGGCGGCGCGCCGCCTGTTGAAGCCGAACGGCGCGATCTGGGTGATCGGCAGCTATCACAACATCTTCCGCGTCGGCGCGGCGCTGCAGGACCAGGGCTTCTGGATCTTGAACGACGTGGTCTGGCGCAAGTCGAACCCGATGCCGAACTTCAAGGGCAAGCGGCTGACCAACGCCCACGAGACGCTGATCTGGGCCTCGAAGGAAGAGGCCAGCAAATACACCTTCAACTACGAGGCGCTGAAGGCGCTGAACGAGGGTGTGCAGATGCGGTCGGACTGGGTGCTGCCGATCTGCACCGGACACGAGAGGATCAAGGACGAGGCCGGCGACAAGGCGCATCCGACGCAGAAGCCGGAAAGCCTGCTGCACCGGGTGATCGTCGCCACCACCAATCCGGGGGATGTGGTGCTCGACCCGTTCTTCGGCACCGGCACCACCGGCGCCGTCGCCAAGATGCTGGGCCGCGACTTCATCGGCATCGAGCGCGAGGAGGCCTACCGCAAGGTCGCCGCCGAGCGCATGACCCGCGTCCGCCGCTATGACGCGACCGCGCTGGAGGTCACCGGCTCCAAGCGGGCCGAGCCGCGCGTGCCCTTCGGGCAGGTGGTGGAGCGCGGCATGCTGCGCCCGGGCGAGGAGCTGTTCTCGATCGGCAACCGCCACAAGGCCAAGGTCCGCGCCGACGGCACGCTGATCGGCAATGACGTGAAGGGCTCGATCCATCAGGTCGGCGCCGCGCTGGAAGGCGCGCCCAGCTGCAACGGCTGGACCTACTGGCACTTCAAGCGCGAGGGCAAGATGATCCCGATCGACATCCTGCGCCAGCAGATCCGCGCCGAGATGGAAGACGGCCGCCCCCACTGAGGGGCGCCCCTCCCGTACAATCCAGTTTCCGCCGGCGCCGCACCTTACCTGCCGCGGCGCCCACTTCCCTCGCCGTGCCTGCACGGCGGGGTCTTTTGCATTGGCGGGTCTAGCGCGGATCGGCGGCCATCGCCGCCTCCCACGCCTTGCGCATCACCGTCGGCAGGTCGGCGGGCCGGAAGGCCTCCCGCGGCTGGAAGCGGCCGCGCGCGGGCTGCGCGTCCAGCGGAACGCGGGAGACCATGACCGCCAGCTTCAGGTGGAAATGGGTGAAAGTGTGCCGCACCTCGACCGGCGCGGCCTGCCAGCCGGCGGCGAGCGGTGGCGTCGCATCGGTCTTGCCGCGATCCCAGTCGGTGCCGGGAAAGCCCAGCATGCCGCCCAGCAGGCCCTTCTCGGGCCGCGTTTCCAGCAGCACCGCACCGTCCTCGCGCAGGCAGACCCAGACCGTGCCCTCGCGCACCGGCTTCTCGGCCTTGGGCGAGCGGCGCGGCAGCTCGGCCTGCACCCCGGCGGCGCGGGCGGCGCAGGGCTCGCGCCAGGGGCAGATGCCGCAGGCGGGCTTGCGCGGGGTGCAGATCGTCGCCCCGAGGTCCATGACCGCCTGCGCATAGTCGCCGGGCCGCTCCTCCGGGGTCAGCGTCTCGGCCAGCCGGGTCAGCGCCGGCTTGGCGGCGGGCAGCGGCGTCTCCACCAGGAACAGCCGCGCCATCACCCGCTCGACATTGCCGTCGACCACGGTCGCCGCCTCGTCGAAGGCGATCGCCGCCACCGCCGAGGCGGTGTAGGGCCCGACCCCCGGCAGGGTCAGCAGCCCCTCGCGCGTTTCGGGAAAGCGGCCGCCATGTTCGGCCACCACCGCCCGCGCGCCCTTCAGCAGGTTGCGGGCGCGGGCGTAATAGCCAAGCCCGGCCCATTCGGCCATCACCTCGGCATCCTCGGCGGCGGCCAGCGCCGCCACCTCGGGCCAGCGCGTGGTGAAGCGGTGGAAGTAGTCGCGCACCGCCGCCACCGTAGTCTGCTGCAGCATCACCTCCGACAGCCACACCCGGTAGGGATCGGGCAGCACGCCCCGCGCCCGCTCGGCCGGCGGCACCCGCCAGGGCATCGACCGGGCATGCCGGTCGTACCAGCCGAGCAGCGAGGCGCTCAGTGCGCTATCCTTCATGTCACGCAATCTTTATGCTCCCTCTGGCCGCAGCATGCTGGCAGCCCGCGCCGCATCGCATAGAATAGGCGCAGATGCAGGAATGAACAGATGACCCGTGCCCCGGCCCAACCGCCCGCCAAGCCGACCCGCCGGATGCGCGGGTTCGAGCCGGCGTCGGGCCTTCTGAAGGACCGTATCCGCGTGGTGGGCGAGAAGCGCGGTTTTGCGGTGACGCGGCTTCTGACGCAATGGGCCGATATCGTCGGCGAAGACCTCGCCCGGATCACCCGCCCGGTGAAGGTGGGCTACGGGCGCGAGGGCTTCGGCGCCACGCTGACCGTGCTGGTCGCCGCGGTGCAGGCGCCCATGGTGCAGATGCAGCTGCCCAAGATCCGCGACCGGGTGAATGCGGTCTACGGCTATGCCGCCATCGCCCGCATCACCCTCACCCAGACGGCCCCCACCGGCTTTGCCGAAGGGCAGGCCCAGTTCGATCCCGCCCCCCCCGCGCCCAAGCCGCTGGACCCCGCGGTTCAGGCCAAGGCCCATGCGGCGGCGGATGGGGCCAAGGACGAGGGGCTGCGTGCAGCCCTTGAAACCCTCGCGCAAAACTTCTTATCTCGCGCAAAGACACAATGAGGCAGAGAATGGTCAAGAAATTCGGGCTTTCGGCGCTTGCGCTGGTGATGATGGCAGGCGCCGGGCTGTGGCTGGGGCAGGGCGGGACGACCGGCGCGCTGTCCTTCGCCGCCGAGGCGCAGGAGACCACTGCCGCCCCCGCCGAGGCGCCCGTGGTGCCCGACATGACCATCGGCGCCGCCGATGCGCCGATCACCATGGTGGAATACGCCTCCTACACCTGCCCGCATTGCGCGACCTTCCACTCCGAGGTCTTCAAGCAGCTAAAGACCGACTACATCGACACCGGCAAGGTGAAGTTCACCTTCCGCGAGGTCTATTTCGACCGCTACGGCCTCTGGGCCTCGATGGTCGCGCGCTGCGGCGGCGAGATGCGCTATTTCGGCATCTCGGGCATCCTGTTCGAGACGCAGAAGGAATGGGCCGCCTCGAACGAGCCGGCCACCGTGGTCGAGAACCTCAAGAAGATCGGCCGCACCGCCGGGATGGACGATGCGACGCTGGGCGCCTGTCTCGAGGATGGGGCGATGGCGCAGGCGATGGTCGATGCCTATCAGAAGAACTCAGCGGCCGATGACGTGACCGCGACGCCGACGATCTTCGTCAACGGCGAGAAGCATTCGAACATGAGCTATGCCGACCTGAAGGAAATCCTCGACGCCGAACTGGCGGAATGAGGCCCGCGCCGCTTGCCGGCGTCCGCGTGATCGAACTGGCCCGGATCCTTGCCGGGCCTTGGGCGGGGCAGACGCTCGCCGATCTCGGCGCCGATGTCATCAAGGTCGAGGCGCCCGAGGGCGACGATACCCGCCGCTGGGGCCCGCCCTTCATCGAGCGCGAGGGCGACCGCTCCGCCGCCTATTTCCACGCGACCAACCGCGGCAAGCGGTCGGTCACCGTCGATTTCCGCACCCCCGAGGGGCAGGAAATGGTGCGCCGTCTGGTGGCCGAGGCGGATGTGGTGATCGAGAACTTCAAGGTCGGCGGGCTGGTGAAATACGGGCTCGACTGGGAAAGCCTGCGCAAGGTGAACCCCCGGCTGGTCTATTGCTCGATCACCGGTTTCGGCCAGACCGGCCCCTATGCGCATCGCGCGGGCTACGATTTCATCATTCAGGGCATGGCCGGGCTGATGAGCGTCACCGGCGAGGCCGAGGGTCAGCCGCAGAAGGTCGGCGTGGCCGTGACCGACATCTTCACCGGCGTCTATGCCGCGACCGCGATCCTTGCGGCGCTGCATCAGCGCGCGACCAGCGGCCTTGGCCAGCAGGTCGACATGGCGCTGATGGATGTGGCGGCGGGGATCATGGCCAATCAGGCGATGAACTATCTCGCTACCGGCACAGCACCGCAGAAGATGGGCAACGCCCACCCGAACCTCGCGCCCTATGCGGTTTTCGATTGTTCGGACGGCTGGATCATCATCGCCACCGGCAATGACGGGCAGTATCAGCGGCTCTGCGGGCTGCTGGGCCTGCCGGCCTTGGCGACAGCCCCGGCCTTCGCCACAAACGCCGACCGGGTGGCGAACCGCGCGGCGCTGACCGAGGCGCTGACCATGGCTACCAGCCAGCGCAGCAAGGCCGATCTGCTCGCCGCCTGCGAGGCCGAGGGGGTTCCGGCGGGGCCGATAAACGATCTGGCCGAGGTCTTCGCCGATCCGCAGATCGTGCATCGCGGCATGCGGCTGACGGTCGAGGGCGTGCCGGGTCTGCGCTCGCCCTTCGTCTTCTCCGGCGCCGATCTGGCGCTGGAGCGCGCGGCGCCGAAGCTTGGCGAGCATCAGGCCGAGGTGCTGGGCGCTCTGAGCCCGAGGCCCGCCAAGGCCTGATCCAGCGGCGCCCAATCGTCCAGCTCCAGCCGCACTGGCAGGGTCAGCACCTTGGCGCGCCAGGCAGGCGGCAGGCGGACGGCGTCCTTTTCGGTCGTCACCAACTGCGCGCCGAGCGCCGCCGCGTCATGCTCCAGCCGTTGCAGCAGAGGCAGCGGCAGCAACTGGTGGTCGTCGAGCGGCACCGCCCCCACCAGATCGGCGCCTTCGGCCTTCAGCGTGGCGAAGAATTTCGACGGGTGGGCGATGCCGGCAAAGGCCAGCAGCCGCGCGCCGCGCCAGTCCATGCCGGTGGGCAGCGGCCGCACCTGCCCGGTCAGATGTGGCAGGCCGAGCGCCGGCCATTGCGCGGCAAAGCCCGCCTGCGCCGCGGCGTCGCCAATCGACAGCAGCATGTTGGCCCGCGCCAGCCCTGCCGGCACCGGCTCGCGCAGCGGCCCGGCGGGCAGGCAGAGCCCGTTGAGAAATCCCATCCGCGCGTCGACCACCACCAGCGACAGCGACTTCTGCACCGAGGGGTTCTGGAAGCCGTCGTCGAGCAGGATCACCTCGGCCCCCGCCGCCTCCGCCGCCCGCACCCCTGCCGCGCGGTCGCGCGCCACCCAGGCCGGGCCGAAGGCCGAGAGCAGCATCGGCTCGTCGCCGGTCTCTGCCGCCAGCTGTTTCGCCGGATCGACGCGCACCGGACCGTCGAGCTTGCCGCCATAGCCGCGCGAGACCACATGCACCTTCAGCCCCCAGCCCTGCAGGCGCTGCATCAGCGCGATGGCGGTCGGCGTCTTGCCGGCGCCGCCGGCGCTCAGGTTGCCGATGCAGATCACGGGCACCTTCGGCGCATAGCCCGGCCGCCGCATCCGCCTCGCGGTGGCGGCGGCATAGGCCGCGCCCAGGGGCGACAGCAGCCGCGCCTGCCAGGAGGGCTTGCCGGGCGGGGTTTTCCAGAAGGAGAGGGGGCGCAGCATCATCGTTCGATATCCATCATCCGCCCGATCAGGGCCACCACGCGATCCGTCACGTCGGTTCCGTCCGAGGCCACCGCCCAGGCCGCATGCGCAAGCCGCGCCGCGCGGTCGGGGGCCAGGAGGTCGCTCAGCCCCTCGGCCAGCTCCGCGGGCGAGCTGACCGGCAGGGTCGCCCGCGCCGCGCCCAGCCGCCCCATCGCCCCGCCGAAGATCCCCGGCCGCGGCCCGTGGATCACCGCCGATCCGAGCGCCGCCGCCTCCATCGGGTCTCGCAGGCAGCCGGTCGTCAGGCTGCCGCCAAGATAGCTCACCGGGGCCAGCCTGTACCAGAGCCCGAGCTCGGTCTGCCCGTCGGCCAGGAAAACCTCGGTCTCCGGCTCCGGTTCCTCATCGGCGGCGCGGCTGGCCACCGTCCAGCCGTAGTCCTTCTGCAGCTGCGCCGCCAGCGCCGGGGCGCGGGCGGCGTCGCGCGGGGCGATGACCAGCAGCAGCCGGTGCGCCAACCGAAGCGCATGGCGATGCGCCGCGATCACCGCGGCCTCCTCGGCCTCGGGCAGGGCGACGGCCAGCCAGACCGGCCGGGTGGCCAGCGTCCGCGCCAGCGCCGCGCGCTCGGCCTCGGTGCAGGGCAGGACGCCGCTGCCCTCTTCCATCCGGCCCGAGACCACGACCGATCCCGACAACCCGCCCGCCTTGCGGAAGGCGCGGGCGGCGGTCTCGTCCACCGTCAGCACGTAGCGAAAATGCGCCAGCAGGCCGCGCATCTGCCCCGGCCACCAGCGCTCCCGGCCGGGCAGGATATAGGGGCTCATGCCGTCAACCATCGCCAGCGGCACGCGCCGCTCGATGATCTCGCGCAGCGCCGAGGGACGCAGCTCGCCCTCTGACATCACCGCGGCGTCCGGCTGCCAGTGGTCGAGGAAGGCCCGCGCCTCGGCCGGGGTGTCGGGCGGGCCGGGCTGCACGATCAGCCCGCCAAGCGAGGGCGCCGGGGCGGGGGTGGTCAGCAGCACGGTGCAGCCCTCGTCAAAGATCACCCGCCGCGCCAGTTCGGACATCGAACGGGCGGCGTCGAGCGTCGGGGCATGCAGCCAGACCAGCCGGCCCTCGGGCCGGGCCGGGCGCGGCAGTTCCGTTACGGTCTCGCGCCGCGCGGTGGATTTCAGCAGCGGGAAGCCGAAGGAATATGCCATCTACATCAGGGGGTCAGATCCCCAGCTCTTCCGTGGCGGAGGCGGGCTGGGCCTCGTCGCGCAGCCGGTGGATATGGGCGATGTAGTAGCGCATGTGGGCGTCGTCCACCGTGCGCTGCGCTTCCGCCTTCCAGGCCGAGAAGGCCGAGGCATAGTCGGGAAACATCCCGACGATATGGATGTTCTTCACGTCCTTGAAGACGTTCTGGGTCGGGTTGACCAGTTCGCCGCCGAACACGAGATGCAGACGCTGGGCCATGGCGGATCCTTTGCAATGGGGAAGTGCCGCGCACCCTAGACGATGCGCGGCGACGGTCAAGGACGGGCCCGGCTTTTCCGGGAGTCAGGCCCCCGCGTCAGGCGACGTCGCGGGCCAGCAGCTGGCCGCCCGGCCCGGGCTTCACCTCGAAACGGCTGATCTTCTTGATCAGGTCCGACAGCTTGGCGCTGCCATAGGTCCGCGTGTCGAAATCCGGGTTGGCCTGGGTGATGAACTGGCCGATCTGGCCCAGCGTGTACCATTCGCCCTCCGGGTCGATGGCGCGCATCGCCGCCGCGATCAGCGGAATCGCCTTGGCCGGCGCTTCCTTCACTCCTCGCTGCACGGGCGGTTCCGGCACAGGCTCGGGCTGGTCGGCGGGGCGCGGCGGCGTCTCGCGCACCGGCTCGTCGCTGTTGAGGTTCTCGACATAGATGAAGCGCTTGCAGGCCATGCGGAAGGCCTCGGGCGTCTTCTTCTCGCCGATGCCGTAGACATCGAGCCCCTGCTCGCGGATGCGCGCCGCGAGCCGGGTGAAATCGCTGTCCGAACTGACCAGCACGAAGCCGTCGAACAGGCCCGAATGCAGGAAGTCGATGGCCGCGATCACCAGCCCGATGTCGCTCGCGTTCTTGCCCTTGGTGTTGGAGAACTGCTGATCCGCCACCAGCCCGAGGGCGGCGACCTTCTTGGCCCAGCCGCCCAGGCGCTGCGCCGACCAGTCGCCGTAGATCCGCCGCACCGAGGCCTCGCCGAGGCTGGCGATCTCCTCGAAGATCGCCTCGGCATAGCCCGCCGGCACGTTGTCCGCGTCGATCAGGACGCAGAGACGGGGGGCGCGTGCATCGGCCATCAATACACCACGACAGAGCGGATGCTCTCGCCCGCGTGCATCAGGTCGAAGCCCTTGTTGATGTCTTCCAGCTTCAGCGTGTGGGTGATCATCGGGTCGATCTGGATCTTGCCGTCCATGTACCAGTCGACGATCTGCGGCACGTCGGTGCGGCCGCGCGCGCCGCCGAAGGCCGTGCCCTTCCAGACCCGCCCGGTCACCAGCTGGAACGGCCGGGTCTGGATCTCGGCCCCGGCCGGCGCCACGCCGATCACCACCGAGACGCCCCAGCCGCGATGGGTGCATTCCAGCGCGTCGCGCATCACCTTCACGTTGCCGGTGCAGTCGAAGGAGTAATCCGCCCCGCCGATCTGGTCGAAGGGCGTCTTGGTCATGTTGACGAGGAAGGGTACGATCGAGCCTTCGATCTCCTTCGGATTGACGAAATGCGTCATGCCGAACCGCTCGCCCCAGGCCTTGCGCTCGTTGTTCAGATCGACGCCGATGATCATGTCGGCCCCGGCCAGCTTCAGCCCCTGGATGACGTTCAGCCCGATGCCGCCCAGACCGAAGACCACCGCCTTGGCGCCGATCTCGACCTTGGCGGTGTTGATCACCGCGCCGATGCCGGTGGTGACGCCGCAGCCGATGTAGCAGATCTTGTCGAAGGGCGCGTCCTCGCGCACCTTGGCCAGCGCGATCTCCGGCACGACCGTATGGTTGGCGAAGGTCGAGCAGCCCATGTAGTGATGGATCGGCGTGCCATCGAGCATGGAGAAGCGCGTGGTGCCGTCGGGCAGCAGGCCCTGGCCCTGGGTGGAGCGGATCGCCGTGCAGAGATTGGTCTTCTGGCTGAGGCAGGAGGGGCACTGGCGGCATTCGGGCGTGTAGAGCGGGATGACATGGTCGCCCGGCTTCAGCGTGGTCACGCCGGGGCCGACCTCGATCACCACGCCCGCGCCCTCATGGCCGAGGATCGCCGGGAACAGCCCTTCCGGATCGGCGCCCGACAGGGTGAATTCGTCGGTGTGGCAGATGCCGGTGGCCTTGATCTCGACCAGAACCTCGCCGAATTTCGGCCCTTCGAGGTTCACCTCCATGATTTCAAGCGGTTTTCCGGCGGCTACGGCGACGGCGGCACGGGTGCGCATGGCATGATCCTCACTGTACTGGTGTTTGCGCCAGAGTGATGGAATCCGCGCAAGGCTGCAACCGCCCTCGGAGGTTTGGCGGCGCGGCCGCCGCCGCTTTTCGCGGCGGCGCTTGCCGAAGCGGGCCTGCCGACCTAGCCTCAGCAAAAAGGAGACCGCAATGCGACGCATCACCGCCCTCATCCCGCTCTGCCTCGTCACGGGGCTGGCCGCCTGCCAGATGGAAAGCCCCGCCGCGCCCCCGGCGACGCCGCCGGTCGAGAATGCCTGCGGCGCCGCCGAGCTGCAGACTCTGGTCGGTCAGCCCGCCTCGGTGCTCGACACCATGCGCTTCTCGCAGCCGACGCGGGTCATCACCCCCGGCATGGCGGTGACGATGGATTTCAACGCCGAGCGGCTGAACATCGAGATCGACGAGGCGAAACGGATCAGCCGCGTGGCCTGCGGCTGATCCGAAGCGGTCACATGCGGTAGTCGCTGTGGCAGTCCTTGCAGGCGCCGCCCATCGCGCCGACCCCGGCCTTCACCCCGTCGAGCGAGGAGGTATCGACCGCCGAGGCCGCGGTGGCCAGAGCTTCGGCCTTGGCGGTGAAATCGGCCCAGTTGGTCCAGATCTCGGGCTTGGCTTCCGACACCGGGTCGGTGGCCTGCGGCTCGAACTTCGCGGGGATTTCCTTGGCGGCAGCCTCGATGGCGGCGACGGCGGCTTCGGCGCTGGCCGCGTCGAAGGCGGTCGCGCCCTTGGCCATCTCGCCGAGCGTCTTGGTGTTCTGCGCGATGGTCTGCATGACCGCGACCCGCGCCTTCACGGTCGGATCTTTCGGCTCTTCCTTGGCCACGGCGGCCCCGGCGAGGGCGAGGCTGGCAATCAGGGTCTTCGCGATCAGGTTCACGGGTCTGGCTCCATGCTGGGTCGAACTGGAGCCACCCTATCCGGGGTTCGTGACTCTCCCAGACATCTTCTGATCTGCGACCGGTTTTTCACGCAATTGTCATTGCCTGAAAACCGCCTTAGCCGTTCTCGCGCAACACTGTTCCGGCCAGGTAGAGCGAGCCGCAGATCAGCACCCGCGCCGCGGTATCCTCGGCGGCGATCGCCGCCAGAGCTTCGGCGACAGAGGCCGAACTGACCGCCGCCATTCCTGCGTCACGCGCGGCGGCCTCGGTTTCCGCCGCCGGAAGCGTGGCCTTCTCGCCCGGGATCGACACGGCATGCAGCCGCGTCACATGCGGGGCGAGCGGGCGCAGGTAGCCGCCGATGTCCTTGGTGTTGAGCATGCCGCAGATCAGGTAGGTCGCGCGCTTCGGCATCCCGGCCAGCGTCGCCGCCACCGCCTCGCCCCC
>NZ_PZKG01000013.1 GCF_003034985.1 Cereibacter changlensis JA139 | reverse complement strand
GATCGCGCCCTCGGACTGGAACCGCCACCTCGGCAAATCCGCCTCCAGCCTCGTGAACGCCTCGACCTGGGCCCTGATGCTCACCGGCAAGGTGCTGGAGGACCGCGAACCCGGCATCGCCGGCCATCTGCGCGCCGCGGTCAAGCGGCTGGGCGAGCCGGTGATCCGCTCCGCCGTCGCCCGCGCCATGAAGGAGATGGGCCGCCAGTTCGTGCTGGGCGAGACCATCGACGCCGCCATGACCCGCGCCCGCGAGCTCGAATCGAAAGGCTACACCTACAGCTACGACATGCTGGGCGAGGCCGCCCGCACCGAGGCCGACGCCCGCCGCTACCACCTCGCCTACAGCCGCGCCATCACCGCCATCGCCGCCGCCTGCACCAGCCGCGACATCCGCGAGAATCCCGGCATCTCGGTGAAACTCTCGGCCCTGCACCCGCGCTACGAGGTGGCCAAGCGCGAGCGGGTCATGGCCGAGCTCGTCCCCCGCGTCCGCGCACTGGCGGGTCTCGCGAAAGCCGCAGGCCTCGGCTTCAACATCGACGCCGAGGAGGCCGACCGCCTCGCCCTCTCGCTGCAGGTGATCGAGGAGGTGCTGAAAGACCCCTCGCTGGCGGGCTGGGACGGTTTCGGCGTCGTGGTGCAGGCCTATGGCCGCCGCGCCGGGGCGGTGATCGACTGGCTCTACGCCACCGCGCAGCGGCTCGACCGCCGCATCATGGTGCGGCTGGTGAAGGGCGCCTATTGGGACGCCGAGGTGAAGCGCGCACAGGTGCTGGGCCTCGAGAGTTTCCCGGTCTTCACCCGCAAGCAATCCACCGATGTCAGCTACATCGCCAATGCCCGCAAGCTCCTCGGCATGACCGACCGGATCTACCCGCAATTCGCCACCCACAACGCCCATACCGTCGCCGCCGTGCTCGATATGGCGCCCGACACCACCGCCTTCGAATTCCAGCGCCTGCACGGCATGGGCGAACGGCTGCACGATATCGTGCTGACCGACCGCGCCACCCGCTGCCGGATCTACGCCCCCGTCGGCGCGCATCGCGACCTTCTGGCCTATCTCGTCCGCCGCCTCCTGGAAAACGGCGCCAACTCCAGCTTCGTCAACCAGATCGTCGACGAGGATGTGGCCCCTGAAACCGTCGCCGCCTGCCCGCTGACCGCGATGGAGAACCTGCGCCCGGTCGAAAGCCAGGCAATCCCGCCCGCGCCGCAGCTCTTCGGCAGAAGGCAGAACTCCCGCGGCCACGACCTGACCGACAGCGCCGACCTCGCCGGGATCGAGGCCGCCCGCACCCCGCACAGGACCGCCAATTTCGAGGCCCGGCCGATCCTCGCCGAAGGCCTCGCCGGCGGCCCGCGCGCCGAGATCCGCAACCCCGCCACCGGCGAGCGGGTCGGCCATGTGCTGCCCGCCACCGGCCCCGACATCGAGGCCGCGCTGCATCACGCCCTGCCATGGGAGGCCGCGCTGGAAGAGCGGGCCGAGGTGCTGCGGCGTGCCGCCGATCTCTATGAAGCCGAATCCGGCACGATCTTCGCCCTCCTCGCCCGCGAATCCGGCAAGACCCTCGCCGATGCCGTTGGCGAGCTGCGCGAGGCCGTCGATTTCCTGCGCTACTACGCGGCAGAGGCGCAGCCCGCCCAGCCGCGCGGCCTCTTCGCCTGCATCAGCCCGTGGAACTTCCCGCTCGCCATCTTCACCGGCCAGATCGCCGCCGCCCTCGTCACCGGCAACGCGGTTCTCGCCAAGCCCGCCGAGCAGACCCCGCTGATCGCCGCCTTCGCCACCTCCCTCCTGCACCGCGCCGGGGTGCCGCGCACCGCGCTGCAACTGCTGCCCGGAGACGGGGCAACCGTCGGCGCGGCGCTGACCTGCGACCCCCGCGTGAAGGGCGTCGTCTTCACCGGCTCCACCGACACCGCGCTGACCGTCCGCCGCGCCATGGCCGACCACCTCGACCCCGGCGCGCCCCTGATCGCGGAGACCGGCGGGCTCAACGCCATGCTGGTCGATTCGACCGCCCTGCCGGAGCAGGCGGTGCGCGACATCCTCGCCTCGGCCTTCCAGTCGGCAGGCCAGCGCTGCTCGGCGCTGCGCTGTCTCTACGTGCAGGAAGACGTGGCGCATACCGTGCAGGAAATGCTCTTCGGCGCGATGGACGAACTCACCTTGGGCGATCCCTGGGATCTGGCGACCGACATCGGCCCGGTGATCGACGCCGAGGCGCAGGCCGACATCCACGCCTATATCGAGGCGGCGCGCGGCGAGGGCAGGGTGCTCAAGCAGCTGAAGACCCCGGCCAGCGGCCATTTCATCCCGCCGACGGTGATCCGGGTCGGCGGGATCGCGGACATGCCGCGCGAGATCTTCGGCCCGGTGCTGCACATCGCGACCTTCAAGGCCACGCAACTGGACGCGGTGATCGACGCGGTGAACGCCACCGGCTACGGCCTGACCTTCGGCCTGCACAGCCGGATCGACGACCGGGTGCAGCGCATCGTCGAGCGGCTCCGCGTCGGCAACACCTATGTCAACCGCAACCAGATCGGCGCCGTGGTCGGCAGCCAGCCCTTCGGCGGCGAAGGCCTCTCGGGCACTGGCCCCAAGGCGGGCGGCCCGGCCTATCTCGCCCGCTTCACCACCAACCCGGCGCCGCAGGGCAGCCCCGACGCCAGCACCGCGACGCTGCCGCCCCTGCCGCAGCCCGCCGAAGCCCCGCTCGCCCGCCACAACCTGCCCGGGCCCACCGGCGAATCGAACCGCCTCTCCACCGTGCAGCGCCCGCCGCTGATCTGCCTCGGCCCCGGCAAGGCGACCGCCGCGGCGCAGGCCGAGGCGATCCGCGCGCTGGGCGGCCTTGCGGTCGAGGCGCCGGGCCTCGCGCCGGAAACCCTCACCACGGCAGAGGGCTTCTCCGGCGCGCTCTGCTGGGGCGAGGGGGCGCGGGCCTATGGGCAGGCGCTTGCCGCGCGCAAGGGGCCGATCCTGCCCCTGATCTGCGACCGCCCCGACGCGGCCCATGCCACGCTGGAGCGTCACCTCTGCATCGACACCACCGCCTCGGGCGGCAACGCGCAGCTTCTGGCGCAGGTCGCCAAGGCTTGACGCTGCAAGGCGGATCGGGAACGCTGCCGCGATGTTCCCGATCCGCGATCACAACCCCTCCGGCCGCACGCCCTATGTCACCTACGCGCTGATCGCGGCGAATGTGGTGATCTTTCTCGGCTATTGGCTGGTGCTGCCCTCGGAAGAGGCGCTGAATTGGTTCTTCTTCCGCTTCGGCCTCGTTCCCGCCGCCGTGACCTCGGGGCAGGGCTGGGCGGGCTTCCTGACCTCGATGTTCCTGCACGGCGGCTGGATGCATCTCTTCGGCAACATGCTGTTTCTCTACATCTTCGGCGACAATCTCGAAGACCTGATGGGCCACGTGGGCTTTCTCGTCTTCTACCTCGCCGCGGGCCTTGCGGCGGCGGCGGGGCAGGTGCTGGCCGACCCGTGGTCGCCGCTGCCGATGGTCGGCGCCTCGGGCGCCATCGCCGGGGTGATGGGCGGGTATCTGCTGCTCTTTCCCCGCGCCAAGGTCGATGTGCTGATCATCTTCGTGATCTTCTTCCGCATCTTCCCGATACCCGCTTGGATCATGCTGGGCCTCTGGTTCGGTCTGCAGCTCATCAGCGGCCTCTCCGCCCCCTCCGACATGGGCGGCGTTGCCTATTGGGCGCATTCCGGCGGCTTCCTTGCCGGGCTGGTCTTCACCCTGCCGTTCTGGCTCCGCAAGGGCGGCCCCGCCTTCTGGAGCGTGACCCACGGCCAGCCGCCGCATCCGCATCCCGATTACGCGCTGCAGCGCAGCCGCATCCCTGTCGTGAGGAGAAGACGATGAAAGGAACCTGCCACTGCGGCGCCGTCGAGATCGAGGTGACGCTCGCCGACGGCCTCGCCACCGCCCGCCGCTGCGACTGTTCCTTCTGCAGCCGCCGCGGCGCGATCGCGGTGACGGCGAACATGGGCGATCTGACCGTGGTGAAGGGGCAGGACAACCTGACCCTCTACCAGTGGAACACGAAGGTCGCGAAGCACTGGTTCTGCAAGACCTGCGGCATCTACACCCACCACCAACGCCGCTCGAACCCGAACGAATACGGCGTGAACGTCGGGATTCTCGAAGGCGTGAACCCCCGCGATCTGGGCGAGGTTCCGTGGTCGGACGGGGTCAACCACCCTTCCGACCGCTGAAACGGAAAGGGAGGGCCGAAGCCCTCCCTCACGTCGGCAACAAGGCTGCGGCCTCAGCCGCGGATCACCTTGCGGAATTCCTCGAACAGGTTGGCGTTGCCGCAGATCAGCGCGCCTTTTTCCAGCGGGTCGTCGCCCTCGCGGATGCCGGACACAAGGCCGCCGGCCTCGCGCACCAGGATCATCCCCGCCGCCACGTCCCACGGATAGACGCCGCGCTCCCAGTAGCCGTCGAAGCGGCCGGCCGCGACATAGGCGAGGTCGAGCGAGGCCGCCCCCCAGCGCCGCACCCCGGCGCAGGTCGGCATCAGCCGGGCCAGATCCTGCAGCGTCGCCGGCAGCGTGCCGCGCCCGCCGAAGGGCACCCCGGTGGCGAAGATCGACTCGATCATCGACCGCCGCCCGGAAACCCGCAGCCGGCTCTCGTTCATCCAGGCGCCGGCGCCCTTCTCGGCCCAGTACATCTCGTCCTTGGCGGCGTCGAACACCACGCCGGCGACGATCTCGCCCTTGTGCTCCAGCGCGATCGACACCGCCCAATGCGGCAGGCCGTGCAGGAAGTTGGTGGTGCCGTCCAGCGGATCGACGATCCAGCGCCGCGTCGGGTCGGCGCCCTCGCTCTCGCCGGTCTCCTCGCCGACCCAGCCGTAGGTCGGGCGCGCTTCCATCAGATCCGTCTTGATGATCCGCTCGGCCTCGCGGTCGGCCTTCGACACGAAGTCGCCCGGACCCTTGGCCGAGACCTGGAGGTTCTCGACCTCGCGGAAGTCCTTCACAAGGGCGCGGCCAGCCTTGCGGGCCGCCTTGATCATCAGGTTGAGGTTCGCGCTGCCTTGCATCCGGGGGCTCCATCCGTTCAAGGGCGTGTCTATAGCCATGACGGGCGCGGAAGGGAAGGGGATCGCGCGCAGCCTTGCCGGAAAGGCTTTCCACGGCGGCCGCAAGGCCGAAGACATCTCGAAACCGCCGCCCGGATCGGCTAAGCCTGACCTACCTGACCCGAAGCGGAGCGGCGAATGTCGAAGCTGAGATGGCTCTTGTCGCGCACGCTGAAGAAGCTGTGGGTCCGGGTGTCGCTGTTCGCCCTCCTCGGCGTGGCCGCCGCAGCGGCCGCCTGGCTCGCCAGCCGCTTCCTGAAGGGCGAGGCCCCGCTGGATATCAGCTCCGAGGCGATCGACAGCCTCCTGACCATCATCGCCTCCAGCATGCTGGCCGTCACCACCTTCTCGGTCGGCGCGCTGACCTCGGCCTATGGCTCGGCCACCTCCAACGCCACGCCGCGCGCCACGCCGCTTCTGACCGAGGATCAGGTGGTGCAGAACTCGCTCGCCACCTTCGTCGGCTCCTTCCTCTTCAGCATCGTCGGGCTGATCGCGCTGAAGGTCAGCTTCTATGGCCCCGAGGGCCGCGCCGTGCTGTTCCTCGTGACGCTGGTCGTCATCCTGCTGATCGTGCTGGCGCTGCTGCGCTGGATCAACCAGCTGACCAAGCTCGGCCGGGTCGCCGACACGATCTCGCGGATCGAGGAGGCCACCAGCGCCTCGATGCGGGCGCGGATCGCCTTGCCCTTCCTCGGCGGGCGCGGCCTGCCCGACCGCGACGACGAGGGCCGGCCGGTGCGGTCGCAGGCGGTGGGCTATGTGCAGTTCATCGACACCGCCGCCCTGTCAAAGATCTGCGAGGCGCAGGATTTCGACATCGACGTGCATGTGCTGCCGGGCAGCTTCGTCTATACCGGCTCCGACCTCGCCCATGTGCGGCCCGCGCCCGGCGCCGGCACGGCGGCCGAGGCGGCGGCCCTGCCGGCCGAGGCGGTGACGGCGATCTGCGCCGCCTTCACCATCGGCACCGCCCGCACCATGGACCAGGACCCGCGCTTCGGCCTCGTGGTGCTGAGCGAGGTGGCGCAGCGCGCGCTCTCGCCGGCGGTGAACGACCCGGGCACGGCGATCGACGTGATCGGCCGGCAGATCCGGCTGCTCAGCTTCTGGGGCGAGGCCTGGCAGGAGGCGGAGCGCAGCCAGCCCGACTATCCGCGCGTCCGGGTGCCGGCGCTGGTCTATCACGACCTGTTCGAGGATGCCTTCAACCTGATCGCCCGCGATGGCGCCGGGCAGGTCGACGTGATGCTGCGGCTGGTGAAGGGCCTGCAGGCGCTGACCCGCATCGGCCCGGAGGGCGCGCGGGCGGCGGCGCGCCAGCAACTGCTGGTCGCCTTGTCCCGCGCCAAGGCCAACCTGCCCGACGGCGACGACCTGCGCCGGCTGCAGGCGGCGATCGACCCGGCGGGGGCCGAGGAGCCGCGGGACAAGCGCGGCTGACGGTGCTAGGAGGCCCCATTGCCGCAGCGAGAGGGCCGGGAATGACGATCACCCATCAGGACGAGCTCGAGGGGCTGAAGCACATCGGCCACATCGTCGCCAACACCATGCAGGCCATGGCCAAGGCGATGGAGCCCGGCATGACCACGCGCGAGCTGGACGAGATCGGCCGCAGCCTGATGGAGCGCGAGGGCGCCGCCTCCGCCCCCGAGGCGACCTACGACTTTCCCGGCGCCACCTGCATCAGCGTCAACGAGGAAATCGCGCATGGCATCCCCGGCGACCGGGTTCTGGCCGCGGGCGATCTGGTGAACATAGACGTGTCCGCCTCGAAGAACGGCTACTTCGCCGACACCGGCGCCAGCTTCCGCCTCGCACCCCCGGCCCCCGCCCGCGTCCCGCCGGAACTCGACCAGCTTTGCCGCGACGGTCGGCGCGCCATGCAGATCGGCATCGCCGAGGTCGGCAGCGGCAAGCCCCTGGCCGGGATCGGCAAGGCCATCGGCCGCTTCGCCTCGAAACGCGGCTACACCCTGATCCAGAACCTCGCCAGCCACGGCGTCGGCCGGGCGCTGCACGAATACCCCGAGGAAATCGCCACCTGGCCGAGCCGCGACCGGCGCCAGATCCACAAGGGCCTCGTGCTGACGGTGGAGCCCTTCCTGTCGCGCGGCGGCGTGCTCGCCACCGACGGCGACGACGACTGGACGCTCTACAGCCACCCCCGCGCCCCGGTGGTGCAATACGAGCACACGGTGGTCGCAACGGACCGCGGTCCGATCATCGTCACCCTGCCGGGCTGAGCCGCGAAATCCCTGCGAAAAGGTTAACGCGCTGAGGGTTTCCCTGTATTTTCAATGCCGTGCCCAGATTTTCACGTGTGAAATCACCCCCGCTGCAGCTTCACCGGCTCGCTCCGCCCCAGTTTCAGGAAATGCGCCATGAAGGGCTTGGTCGCGTCCTCGTCCCTCGTGGCCGCATAGAGCCGCTTGGTGATCACCCCCGGCCCCAGCGGCCGGGTGATGTAATCGGCGTTCGACTTGATGTCCCGCAACACCCAGTCCGGCAGCACCGACACCCCCCGGTCCGAGGCCACCAGCATCAGGATCACCGCCGTCAACTCCACCTGCCGCGTCCCCCGCGGCTCCACCTTGGCCGGGGTCAGCAGTTCGGTGAACACGTCCAGCTTGTCCCGCGAAACCGGGTAGGTGATCAGCATCTGGTCGCGGAAATCCTCCGCCTCCACCACCTCCTTCGCCGCCAGCGGGTTGCCCGCCGCCCCGACGAAAACCGGGTGGTAATCGAACAGCGGGTTGAAGATCACCCCATCGAGCTTCACCGGATCGGAAGAGATCACCAGATCCACTTCCTCCCGCATCAAGGCCGGCAAGGCCCCGAAAGCCAGCCCCGCCCGGATATCCACGTCCACCTCCGGCCAGGCCCGGCGGAACAGTTCCAGCACCGGGAAAAGCCATTCGAAACAGGCGTGACACTCGATCGCGATATGCAGCCGCCCGGTCTTCCCCGACTTGAGCCCGCGGAATTCCTCCTCCAGCGCGTCGATCTCCGGCAGGATCCGCTCGGCCAGCCGCAGCATCCGCAAGCCCGCCGCCGAAAGCTTCAACGGCTTGGACCGACGGACGAAAAGCTCGATCCCCGCCTGATCCTCCAGCCCCTTCACCTGATGCGACAGCGCCGACTGGGTCATGTTGAGCATGTCGGCGGCGCGGGCCAGCCCCCCGGCCTGATGGATGGCGCGGATGGTGCGGAGGTGGCGGAACTCCAAGTGCATCCTAGCATGAACCTCATATTGATCTTGAGTATTATGAATTTGTCTCACATCCGCGAAGCTGCGACAAGGGGAGCAGAAACAGGAGAGTCCCATGACCCAGCCGCGCATCTCGTTCGAGTTCTTCCCGCCGCAGACGCTCGACGCGTCCTTCCGGCTGTGGGAGACGGTGCAGATGCTGGCGCCGCTGAAGCCGAGCTTCGCCTCGGTGACCTATGGCGCGGGCGGGACCACGCGCAAGCTGACGCATGAGGCGGTGACGACCATCGGCAAGAACTACGGGCTGAACGTAGCGGCGCATCTGACCTGCGTCGACGCCACCCGAGCCGAGACGCTGGAGATCGCCGCCGCCTATGCCGAGGCCGGCGTGACCGAGATCGTGGCGCTGCGCGGCGATGCGCCGAAGGGGGCGGAGCGCTTCACCGCCCATCCCGAGGGCTTCGCCAATTCCATCGAGCTGATCGAGGCGCTGGCCGCGACCGGCAAGTTCACCCTGCGCGTCGGCGCCTATCCCGAGCCGCATCCCGAGGCGGCCGATCCTCTGGCCGATGTGCGCTGGCTGAAGCGCAAGATCGACGCGGGGGCGAGCAGCGCCATCACCCAATTCTTCTTCGAGGCCGAGACCTTCCTGCGCTTCCGCGACGCCTGCGTCGCCGAGGGCATCACCGCGCCGATCATCCCCGGCATCCTGCCGATCGAGAACTGGGGCGGGGTGAAGAAATTCGCGCAGCGCTGCGGGACGGCGGTGCCGCAATGGCTGGACGACGCCTTCGACCACGCCAAGCGCGACGGGCGCGAGGACCTGCTGTCGGTGGCGCTCTGCACCGAGCTTTGCGACACGTTGCTGTCGGAGGGTGTGGAGGATCTGCATTTCTACACGCTGAACCGCCCGCACCTGACCCGCGAGGTCTGTCACGCGCTGGGCGTGGTGCCAGAGGTGGCGCTGCAGAACGTCGCCTGACCGCTTGCGGCGGGCGCAGGATCGGCTAGCCTCGGCCCTCCGGGAGCCGAGGAGAACCGCATGACCCTGCCGAAAAACGCTTTCAAGCAAGCCCTTCTGGACGGGAGGCAGCAGATCGGGCTGTGGAACTCGCTGCCCGGCCCGCTGGTCGCCGAGGCGCTGGCCGGCTGCGGCTTCGACTGGATTGTCATCGATACCGAACATGCGCTGACCGATGTGCCCGACACGCTGGCGATGATGCAGGCGATGGCGCCCTATCCGGTGAGCCCGGTGGTGCGGCCTGCCTCCAACGACGTGGTGCTGATCAAGCGGCTTCTGGATCTGGGGGCGCAGACGCTGATCGTGCCCTATGTGCAGGATGCCGAGGAGGCGCGGGCGGCGGTGGCGGCGATGCGCTATGCACCGCGCGGCATCCGGGGTGTCGCGGGCATGACCCGGGCCGGACGCTTCGGCGCGATCCCGGATTACACCCAGCGCGCCGAGGAGGAGCTTTGCCTGATCGTGCAGGTTGAGACGGCCGAGGCGCTGACCCGGATCGAGGAGATCGCGGCGGTCGACGGGGTGGACGGGATGTTCATCGGCCCGGCCGATCTGGCGGCGAGCATGGGCCATCCGGGTGAGTTGATGCATCCCGAGGTGGTGGCGGCGATCGAGGACGGCATCCGCCGCATCGCCGCCGCTGGCAAGCCGCCGGGCATCCTGACCGGGGATGCCGGCTTCGCGCGGCAGTGCATGGGCTGGGGTACGCGCTTCACGGCGGTGGGGATGGATCTCTCGCTCATGGTGAACGCCGCGCGACAGCTGTCGGCGGCGTTCAGGTAGCTTTGGGCCGTGGTCAGGGGCGCGACAGCAGCGCCCCGGGCCGCACCCGGGCCAGACCGTTGGTGATGAGGCCGGCGAGCACGGTCTTGATCAGGTCGCCGGCGAGGAAGGGCGTGTTCAGCAGCGCCGCCTCGGGCAGGGTCTTGTCCAGCACCAGCGCCATGCCGACGGTGCCGCAGGCATACATCGCCACGATGCCGCCCAGCACCGAGCCGGCGAAGGCGGCGACGCCGACCGGGGCGCGCCACTTCTCCACCACCAGCCCGGCGAGGAAGGCCGCCACCGGGAAGCCGACGATGAAGCCGACCGTCGGCCCGGCCAGCACGCCGATGCCGCCGCGCCCGCCCGACAAGAGCGGCAGGCCGAGCATGACGAGGAGCAGGAACAGCAGCACCGCCAGCGCGCCCTTGCGGGCGCCCAGCACGGTGCCGCAGAGCATCACGCCCAGCGATTGCGCGGTGATCGGCACGCCGCTGATCAGGGTGATCTGCGGCACGAGGCCGAGGACGGCGATCAGCGCGGCGAAGAGCGCGATCTGGGTGACGGAACGTTCCATGTCTTCTCCTCGAAGGGGCGGCGAGTCAGAGCCCGCCGCGGGCGCGCAATGCTTCGGCGACGTGGTCGGCATCGTCAAGCGCCGTCAGCGCCACCGGCACGACGATGCGCCAGTTCGCCCGGCCGCGCGACCGGGCCCGCCATGCCTCGGCCAGTTGATTGACCCGGAGCAGGAACACCGGGACGAAGCGGATCACCAAAGCGATGGAGACCGCCAGCACCCGCGGCGACAGGCCGAAGCGGGCGAGGGGGGCGGCAAGGCGCTCCACGACCGAGATCAGGTCTTCGAGCCGGGTGGTCATGGTCACCAGATTGGCCAGCGCCACCGCGGTGAGCAGCCGCAGCGCCACCTCCAGCCCGCGCGGCAGGTCGGCGGTAAAGACATGCCAGACCAGCAGCACCAGCAGGAAGGGCCAGAGCGGCCGCAGCATCCGCAGCCCGTGTGCTGCGAAGACCGTGCCCTGCGCCAGATAGAGCGCGACAACCGCCGCCGCCGCCAGCACCAGCCCGCCGAGCGGCAGCAGGGCCAGTCCGATGGCGGCCAGCGCCAGCAGCGCCAGCTTCAGCCCGGCGGGCAGGCGGTGCAGGCGGGTCTCAACGGGGGAGGTCAGCGTCAGCATCGGAGGCCCCCAGTCGCGTCATGTCGGATTTGTACTCGGCGATCACCGGCTTTGCCGGGCCGTCGCGCAGGATGCGGCCGTTCTCCAGCCAGATCACCCGGTCGTAGCCGGCGAGCAGCGCCGGATCATGGGTGATGGTGATGAGCCGCTGCGGCAGGGCGGCGAGCTGGCGCGTCAGGCGGATCTGTGTCGGCAGGTCCAGCGCGGTGAAGGGCTCGTCGAGCAGGATGGTGCGCGGCTCCATCACCAGGATCGAGAGAAGGCAGAGGAAATGCCGCTGGCCCTGCGACAGCGTGGCCACCGAGGCCTTGGCCCAATGCGAGCGGCCGTGCTGGGCGAGGGCGGCCAGCGCCGCCGCCTGCGCCTCGGCCGCGCTGCGGCCCTGCTGGCGCAGACCGAAGGCCAGCTCCTCCTCCACCGTTGGGAAGATGATCTGGTGGTCGGGGTTCTGGAAGAGGATGCCGAGCGCCGAGAGCATCTCGCGCCGGTCCTTTTCGGGGCGCAGCCCGTCGACGGTCACGGCGCCGGTGGTCGGCGCGATCAGCCCGGCGATCAGCCGCAGGAGCGAGGTCTTGCCCGACCCGTTGCGGCCGAGGATGCCGATGCGCTGCTCGACCAGCGTGGTGGAGAGCTCCGACAGGATCACCCGGCCATCGACGGAGTAGCCGGCATTCATCAGGGCGATGCCGGGCGATGCGGCAGGGGCGGTGGTGTTCATGACAAACCTTCCAACAACTTCAAAAATCAAGGACTGCGCGGCGCTGCTGCCGAAGGAATAATCGGAGAGCGGCGGGGGCGTTGCGCCCCCGCGTGCCGGTATCTGCGGGATCAGCCCTGCCGGGCCGCCGCGACGGAGGCTTCGAGGATGTCCATCGCCTCGGCAAAATGCGCGTCGGGGATGGTGATCGGGGCGAGGAAGCGCACCACATTGCCGTAGACGCCGCAGGTCAAGAGGATCAGCCCGCGCTTCTGCGCTTCGAGACGCACGCGGTTGGTGAAGCCCGCGTCGGGCTCCTTGCTGCCCGGGTCGGCGAACTCGACCGCGACCATGAAGCCCGGGCCGCGGATGTCGGAGATCTCCGGGGTGGTGGAGCGGATCTGCTCCAGCCGCTGCTTCAACCGGCTGCCGAGCTCGTTGGCGCGGGCGCAGAGGTCCTCCTCCTCGATCACGTCGAGCACGGCATGGGCCGCGGCCACGCCCAAGGGGTTGCCGCCATAGGTGCCGCCCAGACCGCCGGGATGCGCCGCATCCATCATCTCGGCCCGGCCGGTCACTGCGGCGATCGGCAGGCCGCCGCCCAGACCCTTGGCCATGGTGATGAGGTCGGGGGCCACGTCATAGCCATGCATCGCGAAGAGCGTGCCGGTGCGGGCGAAGCCGGTCTGAACCTCGTCGGCGATCATCACGATGCCATGCTCGTCGCAGAGCTTGCGGATGCCGCGCACCAGATCGGCGGGGGCCGGGTAGAAGCCGCCTTCGCCCTGCACCGGCTCGAAGATGATCGCGGCGACGCGGCCCGGATCGAGATCGGCCTTGAAGAGCTTGGTCAGCCCCGCCATCGCATCGGCGGTCGAGACGCCATGCACCTCCTGCGGGAAGGGGACGTGGTAGACATCGGGCATCATCGCGCCGAAGCCCTTCTTGTAGGGCTCGACCTTGCCGGTCATCGTCATGGTCATGAAGGTCCGGCCGTGGAAGGCGCCGCCAAAGGCGATGACCGCCGAACGCCCGGTGTGGATGCGGGCGATCTTGATCGCGTTCTCGACCGATTCCGCGCCGGTGGTGACGAAGATCGACTTCTTGGCGAAATCGCCCGGGGCGGCGGCGTTCAGCCGCTCGGCGAGGCGGATGTAGGATTCGTAGGGCAGAACCTGATGGCAGGTGTGGGTGAAGCGGCCCATCTGCTCGGCCACGGCGGCCATCACCTTGGGGTGGCAGTGGCCGGTGTTGACCACGGCGATGCCGGCGGCGAAATCGATGTAGCGGTTGCCCTCGATATCCCAGATCTCGGAATTCAGCGCCCGGTCGGCGTAGATCTGGGTCTGCATCCCCACCCCGCGCGAGATCGCGTCATCACGGCGGCGGCTTACATCGGCATTCAGCATGTCAGGCTCCGTTGGATGCGCCGCTCCGGGCGCAGGTTTGGCCTTCTTTGCTCTTGTTTTGCTGCAAGTTCAATCGTGATCCCTCTCACAAGGCCGTCGCCTGCCGGAGAAAAGCGGGCATCGGCCGGTTGGCGCGAACGGATTCACCCGGGATTAACCCTGCGCTGGCCATGCTGCGACTCGTCAGAGAGGCGAGGTGCGATGGCTGCTGCTCCCGATGATCCGTCCCCGGCCGCGCCCGACCCGGTCGCCTGGCTGCGGCTGATCCGGTCGCGGCGGGTGGGGGCGGTGACCTTCCACCGGCTGCTCCTGGATCACGGTTCGGCCGAGGCGGCGCTGGCCGTCCTGCCGGAAATCGCCCGGGCGGCGGGGGTGGAGCGCTATGCCCCCTGTCCGGAGGAGGTGGCGCGCGACGAGCTGTCGCGGGGCCGCCTGGCCGGGGCGCGGCTGCTGCGCCATGGCGGGCCGGCCTATCCGCCGGCGCTAATGGACCTGCCCGACGCGCCGCCGGTGCTCTGGGCGCAGGGCGATGTCGGGCTGCTGGCGCGGCCGATGGTGGCGCTGGTGGGGGCGCGCAACGCCTCCAGCCTCGGGTTGCGCATGGCGCGGCGGCTGGCGGAGCAGCTGGCGGAGGCGGGCTATGTCGTGGTCTCGGGCCTCGCCCGCGGCATCGACGCCGAGGCGCATCGGGCGGCGCTGGCCGGCGGCACGGTGGCGGTGCAGGCCGGCGGGGTCGAGATGATCTACCCGGCGGAGAATGCCGGCCTCGCCGCCGAGGTCGCGGCGCGCGGCTGCCGGATCTCGGAGCAGCCGATGGGGCTGGAGCCGCAGGCGCGGCATTTCCCGCTGCGCAACCGGATCATCTCGGGGCTGGCCCGCGCGGTGATCGTGGTGGAGGCGGCGGCGCGTTCGGGCAGCCTGATCACCGCCAAGGATGCGCTGGATCAGGGGCGCGAGGTCTTCGCCGTGCCGGGCCATCCGTTCGATGCGCGGGCGGCGGGCTGCAACATGCTGTTGCGCGACGGCGCCACGCTGATCCGCCACGCCGCCGACGTGATCGAGGCGATCGGCAAGGCGAATCCCGACGCGGTGTTGCCGGTGGCGCCGCCGCTGCCGCCCGCCCCGCCGCCCTTGCCCGGCCCGGTGCCGGAGCGGCGACCGCTGCGCGAGGTGGCGCTGCTGCATGGCCGGATCCTCGACCGGCTGGGGCCGAGCCCCCTGGCCGAGGACCAGCTGATCCGCGATCTGGCGCTGCCCGCCGCGCATGTCGCGCCGGAGCTTCTGGCGCTGGAGCTGGAGGGGCGGATCCAGCGGCAAGCGGGCGGGCTGCTGTCGCGGCTCGACTGACGGCAGCCCCACGGGGCGGCAATCCGGCGCGACCGCGGGTCCATTGACAATCGCGACCAATCCCCCACATCTTGCCGCGCTATCGCAGGGCTTGGTCGCAGAAGAGGTTTTCATGGCAGTCGTCGTCGTCGAGTCCCCGGCCAAGGCCAAGACAATCAACAAGTATCTGGGCTCCGACTACACGGTTCTCGCCTCCTACGGCCATGTCCGCGACCTGCCGCCGAAAGACGGATCGGTCGATACCGAGCATGACTTCGCTATGAAATGGGAGGTCGCGAGCGACAGCAAGAAACACATTCGCGCCATCACCGACGCGCTGAAGACCGACAATGAGCTGATCCTCGCCACCGACCCCGATCGCGAGGGCGAGGCGATTTCCTGGCACCTCAAGGAGGCGCTGGCCTCCAGCATCAAGAAGGGCGTGACCGTCAGCCGCGTCACCTTCAACGCCATCACCAAGGAAGCGGTGACGCAGGCGATGAAATCGCCGCGCGAGGTCGATGCGGCGCTGGTCGACGCTTATCTGGCGCGGCGGGCGCTGGACTATCTGGTGGGCTTCACCCTGTCGCCGGTGCTCTGGCGCAAGCTGCCCGGCGCGAAATCCGCCGGGCGGGTGCAGTCGGTCTGCCTCAGGCTGATCGTCGAGCGCGAGATGGAGATCGAGGCCTTCCGCGCCAAGGAATTCTGGACCGTCGGCGCCGTGCTCGCCACCCCGCGCGGGCAGGAGTTCGAGGCGCGGCTGACGGTGCTCGGCGGCAAGAAGCTCGACAAGTTCGACATCCCGACCGCCGAGGCGGCGGAGCTTGCGGTGCATGCCGTCACCTCGCGCAGCCTGAGCGTGCAGTCGGTGGAGGCCAAGCCCGCCGCCCGCAACCCCTCGGCCCCCTTCATGACCTCGACCCTGCAGCAGGAGGCCAGCCGCAAGTTCGGCATGGGCGCCAAGCAATGCATGAACGCGGCGCAGCGGCTCTACGAGGCGGGCTACATCACCTATATGCGGACCGACGGCATCGACATGGCGCCCGAGGCGGTGATGGCGGCGCGCGACGAGATCAAGCGGCGCTTCGGTGCGAATTACGTGCCGGACAGCCCGCGCATGTACAAGAACAAGGCCAAGAATGCGCAGGAAGCCCACGAGTGCATCCGGCCCACCGACATGTCGGCGGCGCCCGACAGCCTGCGACTGACCGAGGCTGACCAGCGCAAGCTCTACGAGCTGATCTGGAAGCGCACCATCGCCAGCCAGATGGCGGCAGCGCGGCTGGAGCGGACGACGGTGGATGTCGGCAGCAGCGACGGCCAGGTGGTGCTGCGCGCCACCGGGCAGGTGGTGCTGTTCGACGGCTTCCTCAGGATCTACGAGGAGGGCCGCGACGAGGAGGGCGATGACGAGGGTCGTCTGCCGCAGATCATGCAGGGCGAGGCCGCCGAGAAGAAGTCGGTGACGCCGGAGCAGCATTTCACCCAGCCGCCGCCGCGCTACACCGAGGCGACGCTGGTCAAGCGGATGGAAGAGCTGGGGATCGGCCGGCCTTCGACCTATGCCAGCATCCTGACGACCATCGTCGACCGGGAATATGTCCGCAAGGACAAGAACCGGCTGTTCCCCGAGGACAAGGGCCGGCTGGTGACGGCCTTCCTCACCAACTACTTCCGCAAATACGTGGAATACGATTTCACCGCCGATCTGGAAGGCGAGCTCGACGACGTTTCGGCGGGCGAGCGGAACTACAAGGACGTGCTGGCCCGGTTCTGGCGCGACTTCTCTGCCGCCGTGGCCGAGACAGCCGACCTGCGCATCGGCGAGGTGCTGACCCGGATCGATGAGTTCCTCGCGCCGCATCTCTATCCCCTGCGCGCCGACGGGTCCGACCCGCGGGTTTGTCAGGTCTGCGGCACCGGGCGGCTGCATCTGAAGACGGCGCGGTCGGGCGGGGCCTTCATCGGCTGCGGCAACTATCCGGAATGCCGCTACACGAGGCCGATCTCGGTCGGCGGCGAGGAGTCGGGGATCTCGCCCGATGGCAAGGTGCTCGGCAATGACGAGAACGGCCTGCCGATCAGCCTGCGTTCGGGACGCTTCGGGCCCTATGTCCAGCGCGGCGAGGCCTCGGAGGCGGAGCCCAAGCCGCCGCGGTCCAGCCTGCCGAAGGGTTGGGCGCCGGACAGCATCGATCTGGAACGGGCGCTGATGCTTCTGAACCTGCCGCGCCAGATCGGCCCGCATCCCGAGGACGGGGCGATGATCGAGGCGGCGCTGGGGCGCTACGGGCCCTACGTCAAGCACAACAGCACCTACGCCAACCTCGCGGATGCCGAGGAGGTTTTCACCATCGGCATGAACCGCGCGATGGAGGTGCTGGCGCAGAAGGCGACGCGCGGTAGGGGTGCCGCTGCCCCCGCCACGCCGATCAAGGAGCTGGGCGAGCATCCGGATGGCGGGCTCGTGCAGGTCATGCCGGGGCGCTACGGGCCTTATGTCAAATGGGGCAAGGTGAACGCGACGCTGCCCAAGGATCTGGCGCCCGAGGCGGTGACGCTGGACGAGGCGCTGGCGCTGGTGGCCGAGAAGGCCGGCAAGTCGGGCAAGAAGAAGGCCCCGGCCAAGAAGGCGGCGGCCAAACCGGCGGCGAAGAAGCCGGCGGCCAAGGCTGCGGACGGCACGGCGGCGAAGAAGACCGCCGCCAAGAAACCCGCGGCCAAGGCGGGCGAGGCGGCGGCGAAGAAGCCTGCCGCCAAGAAGCCGGCGGCGAAGAAGCCCGCCGCCAAGAAGACCGCGTCGGAGCCCGACGCGGCCTGAGGGCTCAGACCGTGCCGCGCGGGTCGATGAGCCGCGCCATCACCGCCTCGGAGCGGATCGTGCCGCAGACCCCGGTCTCGTCGGTCACGGCGATCTCCGACGCGCCGTCGCGCAGCATCTCCATCACCTGCCGCACCGGCGTGGTGCAGGCGACGCTGTGCAGCCCGGAAGACGGCCCCGCCAGCATCACGTCGCGCGCCGTCAGCACCCCGAGCGGGTTCATGTGGGCGACGAAATCGGCCACGTAATCCGACACCGGATTGGCGATGATCTCGCGCGCGGTGCCGCATTGGACGATCCGCCCGCCCTCCATCAGCGCGATCCGGTTGCCGATCTTGAAGGCCTCGTCGAGATCGTGGCTGACGAAGATGATGGTGCGCTTCAGCGAGGATTGCAGCTCCAGGAGCTCGTCCTGCAGCCTGGCCCGGATCAGCGGGTCGAGCGCCGAGAAGGGCTCGTCCATCAGGAGGATCGGCGCATTGGTGACGAAGGCGCGGGCGAGGCCGACGCGCTGCTGCATCCCGCCCGAGAGCTCGCCCACCTTGCGGTCGGCCCATTGGCTGAGGTTCACCAGCTTCAACTGCTCGTCCACCCGGGCGCGGCGCTGCGCGGGCTTCAGGCCCGCCATCTCCAGCCCGAGGCCGACGTTGTCGCGCACCGTGCGCCAGGGCAGCAGGCCGAAGGCCTGGAACACCATGGCGATGCGGCTGAGCCGCAGGCTGCGCAGGTCGTCCTTGCCGGCATGGGTGACCGAGACCATCTTGTCGCCGTCATTCACCCGCACCTCGCCGCGCACCACCGGGTTCAGCCCGTTGACGCCGCGCAGGAGGGTGGATTTTCCGGAGCCGGAGAGACCCATCAGCACGAGGATCTCGCCCTCGGCCACGGTCAGCGAGCAGTCGTGCACGCCCAGCACCTGACCCGTGGCGGCCTGGATCTCGGACCGGCTCTGGCCCTTGTCCATCAAGGGCAGGGCGCGTTCGGGGTGATCGCCGAAGACGATGGAAACCTTGTCGAATTCGACAGCCGTCATTTGCGCGTCACCCTCAGCATGCGGTCCAGAATGATCGCCACGACGACGATGATGAAGCCCGATTCGAAGCCGAGCGAGGTGTTGACCGAGTTCAGCGCCCGCACCACCGGCACGCCGAGCCCGTTGGCGCCGACCAGAGCCGCGATCACGACCATCGACAGCGACAGCATGATGGATTGGGTGAGCCCGGCCATGATCTGCGGCAGGGCATAGGGCAATTCCACCTTCCAGAGCCGCTGGCTCGGAGTGGCGCCGAAGGCTTCCGCGGCCTCCATCAGCGCGGGCGGGGTGGAGGCGACGCCGAGCCAGGTCAGGCGGATCGGCGCGGGCAGCACGAAGATCACCGTGGCGATCAGGCCGGGCACCATGCCGAGACCGAAGAAGACGATGGCGGGGATCAGGTAGACGAAGGTGGGCAGCGTCTGCATCAGGTCGAGGAGCGGGCTGATGCCGCGTTGCAGCTTGGGGCTGTGCGCCGCGAGGATGCCGATCGGCACGCCGATGGCCATGCAGGTGATGCAGGACATCAGGATCAGCGTCATGCTCTGCATCGTCTCTTCCCAGTAGCCCTGGTTGAGGATGAAGGCGAAGCCGACCACCACCAGCAGGCAGACCCGCCAGTTGCGTTGCAGATACCAGGTCAGCGCGGTGAGCACGGCGATGATGATGAGCGGATGCGCGCCCTCCATCACCACGAGACAGGCGTCGATCACCGTCTGCATCGTGCTGCGGATGAATTCGAAGACGGGTCCGCCATGCGCGTTCAGCCAGTCGAACGCCAGCTTCGACCATCGGCCGACGGGTATCTTGTAATCGGTCAGCCAGTCGATCATGCGGCCCCCTGATGATGTGGAAATTGGGTCCGGGTTGTCCCGGTGGCCCCGCGGTCAGCGACCGCGGGGCAGGGGGCGGATCAGAGACCCAGCGCCTCTTTCACGACCGGCAGGCCTTCCTTGCCGTCGACGGTGGTCACCCCGGCCAGCCAGGGCTCGATGGTGGCGGGATTGGCCTTCAGCCATTCCAGCACGGCTTCGTCGGCTTCCTGGCCGTCGTCGAGGATCTTGCCCATGATCTCGTTTTCCATCGGCAGGGTGAAGGTCTGCTGGCCCAGCATCTTGGCGACGTTCGGGCAGGCCTCGGCGAAGCCCTTGCGCACGACGGTGTTCACCACGCCTTCGGAACCGAAGAAATCCTCGCCGCCGGTGAGGTATTTCAGATCGAAATTGGCGTTCATCGGATGGGGCTCCCAGCCGAGGAAGGCCACGCCCTTCTCGGTCGGGTAGATCCGCGCCACCTGCGCCAGCATGCCCTGTTCCGAACTTTCGACGATCTGGAAGCCTTCCAGCGGCCCGCCCGGCTCGGTCAGGCTGATCAGATAGCCGTTGCCCTCGTTGCCGGCCTCGATGCCGTAGACCTTGCCGTCGAGGTCATCCTTGAACTTGGCGAGGTCGGCGTAGGACTTGACGCCCTTGTCGTAGAGATAGCCCGGAACGGCGAGGGTGTATTTCGTGCCGGTCAGGTTGGTGGTCAGCGTCTCGATCGTGCCGGAGTCGAGGTAGGGTTTGATCGCCCCTTCCTGCGCGGGCATCCAGTTGCCGAGGAAGACGTCGATATCGCCCTTGTCCATCGAGGCATAGGTCACCGGCACGCCGAGGATGTCGACCTCGACCTCGTAGCCGAGCGCTTCGAGCACCTGCTTGGTCGCCGAGGTGGTCACGGTGATATCGGTCCAGCCGACATCGGAAAAGCTGACCGCGGTGCAGTCGGATTGCGCCAGAGCAGGGGTTGCAAGGGCGAAGGCGGCTGCCGAAGCGAGCAGCGCCGATCTGAAGGACGTCATGTAGGTCTCCCCGTTTTTTGTTGATTGACGAGTCAATAAACTTCACGATAGCTCGGCTTGGCAAGGATTATTGGGTGGGCCGATGCCGAAACTTGGGATGGAGCCTATTAGAAAGGCGGCGCTTGTCAAAGCGACGATTGTGGAGATCGGCCGCACCGGCAGTCTGGACGTGACCGTGAGCCAGATCGCCAAGCGGGCCGGCATGTCCTCGGCTTTGGCGCATCACTACTTCGGCGGCAAGGAGGCGATGTTCCTCGCCGCGATGCGCCATGTCCTGTCGCTCTACGGGGCCGAAGTGCGCGGCGCGCTCTTGTCGGCCGAGGGGCCGGAGGCGCGGCTGGTGGCGATCCTGCGGGCCTCGTTCTCGCCGACCAACTTCCGCCGGGAGGTGGTGGGGGCGTGGCTGAATTTCTACGTGCTGGCGCAGACCGTGCCCGAGGCGCGGCGGCTGCTGGCGATCTATCAGCGGCGGCTCAGGTCGAACCTGCTCATCTGCCTGCGCCCGCTGGTGGGCCGCGAGGCGGATGCGCTGGCCGACGGGTTGGGCGCGATGATCGACGGGGTCTACCTGCGCGAAGTGCTCAAGGCCGGCCCTCCCGACGGCGCGGCGGCAGTGTCGATGCTGCTCGCCTATCTCGATGCAGAACTGAAAGGCAACCGTCAATGAAAGCGCAACCCGAAGCCAGCCATTTCGTCGATGGCCGTTACCTTGAGGATGCCGCGGGCGCCGAGATCGAGGTGATCTTCCCCGCGACCGGCGAGGTGATCGCGCGGCTGCACGAAGCGACCCCCGCCGTCATCGAGGCGGCGCTTGCCTCGGCTGCGCGCGCGCAAGCCGAATGGGGCCGGATGCGCCCGGTGGAGCGCTCGCGCATCCTGCGCCGCGCCGCCGACATGATCCGCGACCGCAACGAGGCGCTGAGCCTTCTCGAGACACTCGATACCGGCAAGCCCTTGCAGGAAACCACCGTGGCCGACTGGCCCTCGGGCGCCGACGCGCTGGAGTTCTTCGCGGGGCTCGCCCCCTCGGTCACCGGCGAGACGATCCCGCTGGGGCAGGATTTCGTCTACACGCTGCGCGAGCCGCTGGGCGTCTGCGTCGGCATCGGCGCCTGGAACTACCCCAGCCAGATCGCCTGCTGGAAGGCGGCCCCCGCGCTCGCCCTGGGCAACGCGATGGTGTTCAAGCCCTCCGAGGTGACGCCGCTGGGCGCCTTGAAGCTGGCCGAGATCCTGATCGAGGCCGGGCTGCCCGCGGGCCTCTTCAACGTGGTGCAGGGCCGTGGCGCCGTGGGCGGCGCGCTCGTCACCGATCCGCGGGTCGCCAAGGTCTCGCTCACCGGCTCGGTGCCGACCGGGCGCAAGGTCTATGCGGCGGCGGCGGAGGGCGTGCGGCATGTGACGATGGAGCTTGGCGGCAAGTCGCCGCTGGTGATCTTCGACGATGCCGATCTGGAAAGCGCCGTGGGCGCGGCCATGCTGGGCAACTTCTACTCGGCGGGGCAGGTCTGTTCCAACGGCACGCGGGTCTTCGTGCAGCGCGGGCTGAAGGACCGTTTCCTGAAGCGGCTGGCCGAACGGTCGGAGGCGATCCGCATGGGCGACCCGCTCGACCCCGAGACGCAGATGGGTCCGCTGGTGTCGCAGGCGCAGCTCGACAAGGTGCTGGGCTATATCGGCAAGGCCAAGGCCGAAGGCGCGCGGCTGGTCTGCGGCGGCGAGGCCTCGGTCAGCCCCGGCTGCTATGTGCAGCCCACCGTCTTCGCCGATGTGACCGACGGGATGACGCTGGCCTGCGAGGAGGTCTTCGGCCCGGTGATGGCGGTGCTCGACTTCGACACCGAGGAAGAGGTGATCGCGCGGGCAAATGGCACCGACTTCGGTCTGGCGGCGGGGGTGTTCACCGCCGATCTGGCGCGCGGCCACCGGGTCGTGGCGCAGCTGCAGGCCGGGACCTGCTGGATCAACGCCTACAACCTCACCCCGGTCGAGAGCCCCTTCGGCGGCTCGAAGATGTCGGGCGTGGGCCGCGAGAACGGCAAGGCCGCCATCGAGCACTACACGCAGGTGAAGTCGGTCTATGTGGGAATGGGCCCGGTCGATGCGCCCTACTGAGGTATAGTGATGACCGATTATGTGATCGTGGGCGCCGGGTCCGCCGGATGCGCCATGGCTTACCGTCTGGGCGAGGCCGGGAAATCCGTGCTGGTGATCGAGCATGGCGGCAGCGACGCCGGCCCGTTCATCCAGATGCCCGCCGCCCTGTCCTATCCGATGAACATGCCGGTCTACGACTGGGGGCTGAAAACGGAGCCCGAGCCCAATCTGGGCAATCGGGTGCTGGCCACGCCGCGCGGCAAGGTGATCGGCGGGTCCTCCTCGATCAACGGCATGGTCTATGTGCGCGGCCATGCGCATGACTTCGACCATTGGGCCGAGCAGGGCGCGCAGGGCTGGGGCTTTGCCGATGTGCTGCCCTATTTCAAGCGGATGGAGAACTGGCAGGTGCCGGGCGATGTGGACTGGCGCGGCCATGACGGGCCGCTGCACGTCACGCGCGGCCCGCGCTCGAACCCGCTGTTCAACGCCTTCATCGAGGCGGGGCGGCAGGCGGGCTATCCGGTGACGGATGACTACAACGGCGCGCAACAGGAGGGCTTCGGCCCGATGGAGGCGACGATCTGGAAGGGGCGGCGCTGGTCGGCGGCCAATGCCTATCTGCGCCCGGCGATGAAGAAGTTCGGCGTGAAGCTCACCCGCGCGCTGGCGCTGCGGGTGGTGGTCGAGAATGGCCGCGCCGTGGGCGTCGAGGTGTCGCGCAACGGCCAGCGCGAGGTGATCCGGGCCGGGCGCGAGGTGATCCTCGCCGCCTCGTCGATCAACACGCCGAAGCTCTTGATGCTTTCGGGCATCGGCCCCGGCGCGCATCTGGCCGAGCATGGCATCCCGGTGATCGCGGATCGTCCGGGGGTGGGGGCCAACCTGCAGGATCACCTCGAGATCTACATGCAATATGCCAGCCTGCAGCCGATCACGCTGTTCCGGCACTGGAACCTGCGCGGCAAGGCGATGGTCGGGGCGCAGTGGCTGTTTACCGGGCGGGGGCTCGGCGCCTCGAACCAGTTCGAGGCCTGCGCCTTCATCCGCTCGAAGCCCGGTGTCGATTACCCCGACATCCAGTATCACTTCCTGCCGATCGCCGTGCGCTACGACGGCAAGGCGGCGGCGGGCGGGCATGGTTTCCAGGCCCATGTCGGGCCGATGCGGTCGAAGTCGCGCGGGGCGGTCACGCTGCGCTCCGCCGATCCCGAGGCGGCGCCGGTCATCCGTTTCAACTACATGTCGCATCCCGACGATTGGGACGACTTCCGCCGCTGCATCCGCCTCACGCGCGAGATCTTCGGGCAGGAGGCGTTCAAGCCGCATGTGAAGCACGAGATCCAGCCGGGGCCGGGCTTCGAGACCGATGACGAACTGGACAGCTTCATCCGCGACCATGCCGAAAGCGCCTATCACCCCTGCGGGACGGCGCGGATGGGGCGGCGCGACGATCCCGGCGCGGTGGTCGATCCGGAGTGCCGGGTGATCGGCGTCGAGGGGCTGCGGGTCGCCGACAGCTCGATCTTCCCGCGCGTGACCAATGGCAACCTGAACGGCCCGTCAATCATGGTGGGCGAGAAGGCGGCGGATCACGTGCTGGGCAAGACGCCGCTGGCGCCCCTGAACCTGGAGCCGGTGATCGCCTCGGGTTGGCGGGTCAGCCAGCGCTGATCCGTTAACCTCGTGTTAAGATTTGGCTTGATCTCCGGCTGAAAAGCCGGGACATCGGCCGGATGTTAATCTTTCGTTCGCTCCTTGTTCTGATGCTGGGCCTCGCAGCCCTGCCATCCCTCGCCGCCTCGGTCACCGGGGAGGTGCGGGTGATCGACGGCGACACGCTGCATGTCGCGGGGCAGAGGGTGCGGCTCTTCGGCATCGACGCGCCGGAGCGCGACCAGTCCTGCGGCGCCGAGGGCGCGCGCTGGGATTGCGGCAGCTGGGCCACGGCCGAGCTTGCCGCCCGGGTCGAAGGCCGGCGGGTGGTCTGCGAGGGCGCGGAGGAGGACCGCTACGGCCGGCTGCTCGCCGTCTGCCGCGCGGATGGCGAGGACATCAACGCCGCGCTGGTGCGCAGCGGCGCCGCGCTTGCCTATCGCAGGTATTCCGGGCGCTACGTCGATCAGGAGGGCGAGGCGCAGCGGAGCCGGCTCGGGCTCTGGTCGGGCGAGATGGTGACGCCCGAGGCGCATCGTCGCGGCGCCGACGCGCCTTCGGCCGCCGCGCCGACCTCCGGCTGCGCCATCAAGGGCAATGTGTCGAAGAACGGCCGGATCTACCACCTGCCGGGCAGCCGTGACTATGCGAGGACAAGGATCAGCGGCCCGGAGGAGGGCTGGTTCTGCACCGAGGCCGAGGCCCGCGCCGCCGGCTTCCGCCCGATCCGCAACTGACTTGATCGGCGTCAAGGTTTCCTTCACGGCCGCCGCCTAGGCTTCCCTCAACGGCAACGAAGAGGGAGAACCGCATGACCCACACGCCACACGAGCTTGCCGAGGATTTCCCGGCAGAGGCGGAGCGGATACGCGAC
Organism: Cereibacter changlensis JA139; assembly: GCF_003034985.1. GTDB lineage: Bacteria > Pseudomonadota > Alphaproteobacteria > Rhodobacterales > Rhodobacteraceae > Cereibacter > Cereibacter changlensis. Next base: position 33,116 of record NZ_PZKG01000013.1, on the reverse strand, counting down.
CTCAGGATCTCGGATCCGCATTTCGCCCGGCTCGTGGAAGAGTATTACGCGGTGAACAAGCAGGTTCACCGGGCCGAGACGCGGATGGATCCGATGGACACGCTGCAGGAGGAACAGCTGAGAAAGCAGCGCGTGCATTTGAAGGACGAGATCCGCAGCCGGCTGATCGTCTCCGAACCCTAGCCCACGATCTCGTAGGGCAACAGGCCGCGCCGGTCGGGATCGACCCGCAGCTGCCTCTCGATCGGCGGCACCGACCGCTGATGACACTCCTGCCGGTCACAGATCCGGCAGGAGATGCCGATGGGCTCGAACTGGCCCTTCAGATCCAGCCCGTCGGCATAGACCAGCGCCCCCGCATGCTGCACCTCGCAGCCGAGGCCGATGGCGAAGCGCCGGACCGGCGCATGGAACGACCCGCCCGATTTCGACACGTCGCGCGCCAGCAGCAGATAGCGCACCCCGTCCGGGGTCTGCGCCAGTTGGCGCAGGAAATGCCCGGGCGTCTCGAAGGCGCGATGCACGTTCCACAAGGGGCAGGCGCCGCCATAGCGCGCGAACTGGAAGCGCGTGGCGGAGTGGCGCTTGGTGATGGTGCCCGCCTGATCGACCCGCACGAAGAAGAAGGGCACGCCCTTGGCCCCGGGCCGCTGCAGCGTGGAGAGCCTGTGCGCCACCTGCTCGATCGAGGCGCCGAAGATGTCGGCCAGCCGCTCCAGATCGTGCCGCGTCTCCAGCGCCGCCTGCTGGAACGGGCGGTAGGGCAGCAGCGCCGCCCCAGCGAAATAGTTGGCCAGCCCGATCTTGGCGATGTCGCGCGCCTCGGCGCTTTGGAACCGGGCGAGATCGAGCGTCGCCTCCAGAAGGTCGTTCTGGGTCAGCAGCGCCACCTGATGCAGCAGCTGGAAACGCTGCGTCGCCCCGTTGGCCCGGGCCGACAGCTCCAGCGCCCTCTGCCCGGGGTCGAAGCGGCGGATGGTCGTCATGTCGGATAGTTGCAAGCTGACGCCGGCCTTGGCCAAGGTTTCGGAGGCGATGAGAACCACGTCTTTCCGGATGCCTCCGGGAGCAGAGTAATGTTCGGCGGCCCGGTCGATGGCGTCGAGGTAATTGTCGCAATAGTGAAAGAAGTCGCGCACCTCCTCCCAGGGCGAGGGGCGCAGCACCGTGTCGTCGCGGCCCAGCACCTCGTCGAGCGAGGCGAGCCGCTCATGGCTCTGGCGATAGGCGCGATGCAGGTCGAGGAAGGCCCGGGCCAGCGCCGGGGCGTTGGAGGCCGCCAGCCGCAGGTCGGCCAGCGGCGGTGCGCCCGCGGCGAAGACCGGGTCGGCCAGCGCCTCGCGCATGTCGGTGACCATGCGCTCGGCCTCGCCGGTGGTCAGCACCGTCACGTCCAGCCCGAACTCCTGCGCCAGCGCCAGCACCACGGTGGCCGAGACCGGGCGGTGGTTGTTTTCCATCTGGTTCAGATAGGGCAGCGAGGCCCCGAGCTTCTCGGCGAAGACCTTCTGGGTCAGGCCGAGCCGGGTGCGCAGCTCGCGCAGCTTGGCCCCGGCATAGAGTTTCTGCGCGGTCACCGGCGGCCCCCTCTTTGCAAAGTCAGCTAGACGGTTGCAAAGCCGGCTGTCAACCGGCGAGGCCGAGCCTGCGGCTGCGGCGGATCACCCCGAGGATGGACAGCACCGCCGCGAAGGCCGAGCCGAGCATCAGCAGGATCAACGGCATCTCGTCGCTGCCCGGCCTCAGCATCGCCCCCGCCGCCGCGGCCAGCGCCGCGCCGCCGCCGATCATGATCGCCCCGCCGAGGCCCGAGGCGGTGCCGGCGAGATGCGGCCGGATCGACAGCATCCCGGCATTGGCATTGGGCAGCGACATGCCGTTGCCGATGCCGACGAAGGTGGTCATGCCGAAGAAGATCGCCGGGTGATGCAGCCCGGCCAAGGTGAGCAGCAACAGCAACAGCAGCCCGCCGGTGGTGACGATTACCCCCCAGAGCACCATCCGGTTCATGCCGATCCGCACCGAGAACCGGCCCGACAGGAAGCTGCCGAAGGCGTAGCCCACGGCGGGGAAGGCAAAATAGAGGCCAACCTCGGAGGAGGAGAGGCCGAAGACCTCGGTCCCGACGAAGGGCGCGCCGCCGAGATAGGCGAAGAAGCAGCCCGAGACGAAGGCGGCGCAGAGCACGTAGCCCCAGAAGCGCGGCGAGGTGAGCAGCTCGGGGTACTGCCTCAGCTGGTCGCCGAAGCTGACCGGCTGCATCGCCGCCGTCTCGCCGAGGTCGGCCCAGACCAGCGCTGTCACCACGACGCCGAGGATCAGCAGCAGCGTGAAATTCGCCTGCCAGCCCCAGATCTCGTCCAGCATGCCCCCGACCACCGGGCCGATCATCGGCACCAGCGACATGCCCATGGTGACATAGCCGATCATCGAGGCGGCCTGCGCGTCGGGGACCATGTCGCGCACCACGGCCCGGCTCAGCACCATGCCGGAGGCGATGACGGCCTGGGCCATGCGGAACATGAGGAAGACGGTGGCGTTCGGCGCGGTCAGCGTGCCGATGGTGGCCAAGAGGAACAGCGCCAGCGAGCCGAGGATGACGTTGCGCCGGCCATAGCGGTCGGAGATCGGGCCGATCATCACCTGCAGCACCGCGCTCAGCCCGAGATAGAGCGAGACCGAGAGCTGCATCAGCCCGTACTCCACCCCGAACCAGGCGGCCATGCCGGGCAGCGAGGGCAGGAAGATGTTCATGCTCAGCGCGGCGAGGCCGGTCAGCAGCACCAGCGTCATGATATGCGGCGGCGAGGCGCGGTGCAGGAAACGGGGGGCTGGAAGATCCGACATCAGGCTGAGCTAGTCCGGGGTGGGCGCCAAGTCCATCGCAGGAATGCACAGGCGGTTGTGCGCTACCATTTGTGGAAGATGAAGAAGGCGCCGCAGGCGATGAAGGCGAAGCCGACGAGGTGGTTCCAGCTCAGCGGTTCCTTCAGGAAGAACACCGAGAAGACGGCGAAGACGAGGAGGGTGATCACCTCCTGGATGGTCTTCAGCTCGGCCGCGGAGAAATGGCTGTGGCCGATCCGGTTGGCCGGCACCTGCAGCAGGTATTCGAAGAAGGCGATGCCCCAGCTGATCAGGATCACCGCATAGAGCGGGGCCGCCTTGAACTTCAGATGCCCGTACCAGGCGAAGGTCATGAAGATGTTCGAGGCGAGCAGGAGGCCGATGGTGAGGAGGGGGACGGGCAGGCTGGGCATGGAGGGCTCGCGGGTTAGCGGATTTGCAATTTGCGGATGGTTGGCTGCGGAGAGTTTGCAAATTTACTGAAAATTGCTTTCTGACCGCGGCCGGCGTCACTATGGTGCGGCAAATTTCGGGGGGCAAGGCCATGACGGACATTCTTCGGCAGCTTGAGGATCGGCGCGATCTGGCCCGCGCGGGCGGCGGTGCCCGCCGGGTCGCGGCGCAGCATGCCAAGGGCAAGCTGACGGCGCGCGAGCGGATCGAGCTGCTGCTCGACGAGGGCTCGTTCGAGGAATTCGACATGTTCGTGCGCCACCGCTGCACCGACTTCGGCATGGACGAGGACCGCCCCGCCGGCGACGGCGTGGTGACCGGCTGGGGCACGATCAACGGCCGCATGGTCTATGTCTTCAGCCAGGACTTCACCGTCTTCGGCGGCTCGCTGTCCGAGACCCATGCGCAGAAGATCTGCAAGATCATGGACATGGCGCTGCAGAATGGCGCGCCTGTGATCGGGATGAACGATTCCGGCGGCGCGCGCATCCAGGAGGGCGTGGCCTCGCTGGCCGGCTATGCCGAGGTGTTCCAGCGCAACATCATGGCCTCGGGCGTGGTGCCGCAGATCAGCCTGATCATGGGGCCCTGCGCCGGCGGGGCGGTCTATTCCCCGGCGATGACCGACTTCATCTTCATGGTGAAGGACACTTCCTACATGTTCGTCACCGGCCCCGATGTGGTGAAGACCGTGACCAACGAGGTGGTGACGGCGGAGGAGCTGGGCGGGGCCGCGACCCATACCAAGAAGTCCTCGGTCGCCGACGGCGCCTTCGATAACGACGTCGAGGCGCTGGCCGAGACGCGCCGGCTGTTCGATTTCCTGCCGCTGTCGAACCGCGACCGCGCGCCGACCCGGCCGTTCTTCGACGACGTGAGCCGGGTGGAGCCGAGCCTTGACACGCTGGTGCCGGACAATCCGAACCAGCCCTATGACATGCACGAGCTGATCCGGAAGATCGCCGACGAGGCGGATTTCTTCGAGATCCAGAAGGATTTCGCCGCCAACATCATCACCGGCTTCATCCGGATCGAGGGTCAGTCGGTCGGCGTGGTGGCGAACCAGCCGATGGTGCTGGCCGGCTGTCTCGACATCGACAGCAGCCGCAAGGCCGCGCGTTTCGTGCGCTTCTGCGACGCTTTCGAGATCCCGATCCTGACGCTGGTCGACGTGCCGGGCTTCCTGCCGGGCACCGGGCAGGAATATGGCGGCGTCATCAAGCACGGCGCGAAACTGCTTTTCGCCTATGGCGAGGCGACGGTGCCGAAGGTCACGGTCATCACCCGCAAGGCCTATGGCGGGGCCTATGACGTGATGGCGTCGAAACATCTGCGCGGCGACTTCAACTATGCCTGGCCCACGGCGCAGATCGCGGTGATGGGGGCCAAGGGCGCGACCGAGATCCTCTACCGCGCCGAACTGGCCGACAAGGACAAGATCGCCCAGCGGACCAAGGAATACGAGGACCGTTTCGCCAACCCCTTCGTGGCGGCGGAAAAGGGTTTCATCGACGAGGTGATCATGCCGCAGTCCACCCGTCGCCGCGTGGCGCGCGCTTTTGCCAGCCTGCGCACCAAGAAACTGACGAACCCGTGGAAGAAACACGATAACATTCCCCTGTAACGCAACTTTCAGGGAAACAGAGATGTCACGACCCCCAGCATTCATGGGCCTGCCGGCCCTCGCGCACCGGGCAGGGCCCCGTGCGTGACGCAGCCCGATCCCGACCCTTCCGCCGCGGCAGGCGAATCGGTGGCGGCACCCTCGGGCCAGCCGCTCACCCTGCAGGAGGTGATCTGGAACGAGCCGGGCCCGGCCGGGCTGACGGTGCGCTTCCGCTTCGTCGCGCCGGAGATCGGGGCGGGCGGCTCGATCGGCTTCGAGACCGCCTCCGCCGACATCCAGGCGCTCTGCGAAAGCTATGCCCTGCCGCGCATCGCCGAACAGGGTCCGATGCCTGCTCAAGTGGTGATTTCGATGGCGGATGTACCCCTTCCGTTCGGCGAGCCGGCCCCCGAGGCCACACAGTATTTCGAAGCCTTCACGATCCGCGATGGCATCTGCATATGGGAGCCATTTTGATGGAACCACAAAATCTTGCGGTCCACGCCGCGCGCCCTGAAGGGGCTGATGTTTCTGAGTCACAGGTGGTGATCTTGGCGACATCCCTGTGTCAAATGCCTGGAGGATCAGATACGATCATCCGAGACCGAACCCAAGCGGTCTTGACCTCGCAGAGAGCCCGCGCTGACGAATGTTCGTTTGCGGGTGCCCTCAATGAAAAATGGAGTAGAGGATGTCGAAGAGCACTGTCGTATTCGCACTGTGCATGGTGGCTTTTGTTGCCGCTTGCGCGAAAAAAGAAGAAGTTGTCTACGTTGACCAGCCGGCCGTCACGACCGAGCCGGTCTACACGGGCAAGTACAAGTAATTATCTTCTGGGGCGGGCTGCTGCGACCCTCAGGGTCCGGCCCGCCCCGGTTGCCGCCCTCCGTTCCGGGGAGGGCGTGCGATGATCAAGCACCGCGGCTTCCCTGGCCGTCTCACCGGCACCGATTTCCAATATGTGATCCGGCGCGCCAGCAAGGCGGGTCCGACCAAGATCATCAAGCGCGAGCGTTACCGCGACCGCAAGGCGATGGACCGCGCCGCTGACGCGGGCTTTCTCGCAGCCCTCTGGCACCATTTCGGCGAAGAGCCGTTCGAGCGCGGCAATCTCGACGCCGGGCGGATCTCCTGGCTGTTCGGCCGCGAGGTGGTGGCCGCCGAGGACCCCTTCGATCCCGAAAGCTACGAGGCGCTGCTGCGCGTCGACCGCAAGCGGGCCGAGGCTGCCTTCCCCGAGATCTTCGCTCCCGACGCGCCGCCGGTTTCCGACGACGATTGGGACGATGACGACGAGGGAGACGACTAGGCATGTTTCCGCAGCCGTCTCCGTGCATCGGGCAGATCTTCGCGCATCGCTCTGCGGCGCGCGGCTTTCGCTTTGCCTTGCCGGCGGCTGCGGCCCATCCTTGCGGTGGCGCGGCGGATCAACTTCCCGCCGCCGCTTTCAGTGATTGCGACCCTTCCCTCGACTGCCGGCCCGACCTTGCAGAGGTCGGGCCGGGCCTTCGGACGGCTGCGCGCACTCCCGCCGATCTTGCGGCGGCCCCGGTGGCGGGTCGCGGAATCCGCTTTTCCCCCAAGCGATTTGCGATATTGTCTGGCGCGATAACAATCCTGAACGGAGATCGAGCAGCATGCTTCGCAAACCCTTTATCATCATGGCGGTCGTCGCCGGCGCCCTTGCCGGCTGCGCCGAGCAGCAGGGCTATGGCTACGGTGGCGGCTATGGCGGCGGCTACGGCGCGCCCTCCGGCAACTACCAGGAAAGCGCCGCTGTGCGCACGCTTGGCGGCGCTGTCGCCGGTGCGGTCATCGCCGACGCCACGGGCGGCAGCAAGACCAAGGGCGCTCTCATCGGCGCGGTTGCCGGTGGCGTGTCCTGCGGCATCCAGGGCCTGCCGCCCTGCCGCTGAGCTGACCAACGCCGCTCCGCGCGGCGCAGACAGGTTTCCGAGGACCATCCGGGCAGAGCGCCCGGGTGGTCCTTTTCATTTTCGCGCCATGTGGGCGCCGCTGACGAAGGGACGATGATGTTCAAGAAGATCCTGATCGCGAACCGGGGCGAAATCGCCTGCCGCGTCATCAAGACCGCCCGCAAGATGGGCATCGCCACGGTCGCCGTCTATTCCGATGCCGACCGCAACGCGCTGCACGTCAAGATGGCCGACGAGGCGATCCACATCGGCCCCTCGCCGGCGAACCAGTCCTATATCGTGATCGACAAGATCATGGAGGCCGTGCGCCAGTCCGGCGCCGAGGCGGTGCATCCGGGCTACGGCTTTCTCAGCGAGAACATGAACTTCGCCGCCGCGCTGGAAGCGGCGGGCGTCGTCTTCGTCGGCCCGCCGTCCCCGGCGATCGAGGCGATGGGCGACAAGATCACCTCGAAGAAGCTGGCGCAGGAGGCGGGCGTCTCCACCGTGCCCGGCTACATGGGGCTGATCGCCGATGGCGACGAGGCGGTGAAGATCTCGGGCGAGATCGGCTATCCGGTGATGATCAAGGCGAGCGCCGGCGGCGGCGGCAAGGGCATGCGCATCGCCTGGAGCGAGAGCGAGGTGAAAGAGGGCTTCGAATCCTCCAAGAACGAGGCGGCGAGCAGCTTCGGTGACGACCGCATCTTCATCGAGAAATTCGTGACCCAGCCGCGCCATATCGAGATCCAGGTGCTGGCCGACAAGCACGGCAACTGCGTCTACCTGCACGAGCGCGAATGCTCGATCCAGCGCCGCAACCAGAAGGTCATCGAGGAGGCTCCGTCGCCCTTCCTCGACGAGGCGACGCGCCGCGCGATGGGCGAACAGGCCTGCGCCCTGGCCCGCGCCGTCGGCTACACAAGCGCCGGGACGGTGGAGTTCATCGTCGACGGCAACCGCAACTTCTACTTCCTCGAGATGAACACGCGGCTGCAGGTCGAGCATCCGGTGACCGAGCTGATCACCGGCATCGACCTCGTCGAGCAGATGATCCGCGTCGCTGCCGGCGAGGCGCTGCCCTTCGCGCAGTCCGACCTCAGGATCAACGGCTGGGCGATGGAGAGCCGCCTCTACGCCGAAGACCCCTACCGCAACTTCCTGCCCTCCATCGGCCGTCTGACCCGTTACCGCCCCCCGGTGGAGAGCGCCACGACGACGGCCGTGGTGCGCAACGATACCGGCGTCTTCGAGGGCGGCGAGATCAGCATGTATTATGACCCGATGATCGCCAAGCTCTGCACCTGGGCGCCGACCCGGGCAGGGGCCATCGAGGAGATGCGGCTGGCGCTCGACACCTTCGAGGTGGAGGGTATCGGCCACAACCTGCCCTTCGTCGCCGCCGTGATGGACCATCCCCGCTTCGTCAGCGGCGACATCACCACCGCCTTCATCGCCGAGGAATATCCCGATGGCTTCCAGGGCGCGACGCTGGACGAGCCCACGCTGCGCCGCGCCGCCGCCGCCGCCGCCGCAATGAACCGCGTCGCCGAGATCCGCCGCACCCGGATCACCGGCACGATGGACAACCACGAGCGCAAGGTGGGCGTCGACTGGGTGGTGACGTTGCAGGGCCAGTCCTTCCCCGTCACCATCGCCGCCGACCGCGAGGGCTCCACCGTCTGCTTCGCCGATGGCGAGGCGCTGCGCGTCGCCTCCGACTGGACGCCGGGGCAACCCCTGGCGCGGGTCAGCGTCAACGGCGCGCCTCTGGTGATGAAGGTCGGCAAGATCCCCTCGGGCTTCCACCTGCGGCTGCGCGGAGCCGACCTCAAGGTGCATGTCCGCACCCCCCGTCAGGCCGAACTGGCGCTGCTGATGCCGGAGAAACTGGCGCCCGACACCTCGCGTTATCTGCTGTGCCCGATGCCGGGTCTGGTGGTGAAGATCAACGTGGCCGAGGGCGACGAGGTGCAGGAGGGGCAGCCGCTGGCGACGGTCGAGGCGATGAAGATGGAGAACATCCTCAAGGCCGAGCGCCGCGGCGTGGTGAAGAAGATCTCCGCCAGCCCCGGCGCCAGCCTGCGGGTCGACGAAGTCATCATGGAGTTCGAATGAGCTACCGCCCCGCCGGCCTGCGCTGCAGCATCTCTTCCCGGCGGATCGGGAACTTGTCGATGGCGCGGCTGATCTCGCGCACCGACCAGGGCAGGGGCTTGCGCAGCGTGACCCGGCCGTCCTTGTCGAGGATCACCAGCGAGAAGCCGCGGGGGCGCAGCGCCTTGCGGATCTCGCTGGGGTTGGCGGGATCGGTGTCGGTGATGACGATCACGTCGCGCTGCTCCAGATCGCCGAAATTCTCGGCCAGGTTGCGCATCTGCGCGTCGAAGGACGGGTCGGCCGGCGAGTCGGCGAAGATGACCAGCGGGCGCTTCTTCCAGAGGAAGTCGTCGAGGCTGAGCCCCGCCGCGTCGACCGGCCCCGAGGTGATCGGCTCCTGCGCCGGGGCGGCCAAGGGCAGGAAGGCTGCAAGGGCTAGAATATAAAGGGGTTTCATACGTCCTCCGTCTTGTCTGCATATAGGGGCCGGAGGCCGGAAACCAAAGCATGTATCCCGGTTGTTATCGGGGCGGTTCAAGAGGACGAGGATATGACCGACGATCTGGACGGCTGGCGCAAGCTCGCGGAGAAGGAGCTGAAGGGCCGCAGCCCCGAGGCGCTGACCTGGAACACGCTGGAGGGCATCCCGGTCAAGCCGCTCTACACCGCCGACGATACCGCGGGGCTGGCGCATATGGGCAGCGTCCCCGGCCTCGCGCCCTTCACCCGGGGGGTGCGGGCGACGATGTATGCGGGCCGCCCCTGGACGATCCGGCAATACGCCGGCTTCTCCACCGCCGAGGAGTCGAACGCCTTCTACCGCCGCGCATTGGCCGCGGGCCAGCAGGGCGTCTCGGTCGCCTTCGACCTGGCGACGCATCGCGGCTACGACAGCGACCATCCGCGCGTGGTGGGCGACGTCGGCAAGGCGGGTGTCGCCATCGACTCGGTCGAGGACATGAAGGTGCTGTTCGACGGCATCCCGCTGGAAAAGGTCAGCGTTTCCATGACGATGAACGGCGCGGTCATCCCGATCCTCGCCAGTTTCATCGTCACGGGCGAAGAACAGGGCGTGGACCGGCGCCTGCTGTCGGGCACCATCCAGAACGACATCCTCAAGGAGTTCATGGTCCGCAACACCTATGTCTATCCGCCCGAACCCTCGATGCGGATCATCGCGGACATCATCGAATACACCTCGGCCGAGATGCCGAAGTTCAACTCGATCTCGATCTCCGGCTATCACATGCAGGAGGCCGGCGCGAACCTGGTGCAGGAGCTGGCCTTCACCCTGGCCGACGGCCGCGAATATGTCCGCACCGCCATTGCCCGCGGCATGGATGTCGACGCCTTCGCCGGGCGGCTGTCGTTCTTCTTCGCCATCGGCATGAACTTCTTCATGGAGGCGGCGAAGCTGCGCGCGGCTCGGCTGCTCTGGCACCGGATCATGACCGAATTCGGCGCGCAGAAGACCGAGAGCCTGATGCTGCGCACCCATTGTCAGACCTCCGGGGTCAGCCTGCAGGAGCAGGACCCCTACAACAACGTGATCCGCACCGCCTACGAGGCGATGGCGGCGGCGCTCGGCGGCACGCAGTCGCTACACACCAACGCGCTCGACGAGGCCATCGCCCTGCCGACCGAATTCAGCGCCCGCATCGCCCGCAACACCCAGCTGATCCTGCAGGAAGAGACCGGCATCACCCATGTCGTCGATCCGCTGGCGGGCAGCTACTATGTCGAGAGCCTGACGGCGGAGCTGGCAGAGAAGGCCTGGGCGCTGATCGAGGAGGTCGAGGCGATGGGCGGCATGACCAAGGCCGTGGCCTCGGGCATGCCCAAGCTCCGCATCGAGGAAAGCGCCGCCCGCCGGCAGGCGGCCATCGACCGGGGCCAGGATGTGATCGTCGGGGTCAACAAGTATCGGCTCGCCAAGGAAGACCCGATCGAGATCCTCGACATCGACAATGACAAGGTGCGCGAGGCGCAGGTGGCGGGCCTCGCCCGCATCCGCGCCAGCCGCGACCAGGCCGCCTGCGACGCGGCGCTGGCCGAGCTTACCCGCCGCGCCGCCGAAGGCGGCAACCTCCTCGAAGCCGCCGTCACCGCCTCGCGCGCCCGCGCCACCGTCGGAGAGATCAGCATGGCCATGGAAAAGATCTTCGGCCGCCACCGCGCGGAAGTGAAAACCCTCTCCGGCGTCTATGGCGCGGCCTACGAGGGCGACGCGGGCTTCGCCGCGATCCAGAAGGATGTCGAGGCCTTCGCCGAGGAGGAGGGCCGCCGCCCGCGCATGCTGGTGGTGAAGATGGGCCAGGACGGCCACGACCGCGGCGCCAAGGTGATCGCCACGGCCTTCGCCGACATCGGCTTCGACGTCGATGTGGGCACGCTGTTCCAGACCCCCGAGGAAGCGGCGCAGGACGCAATCGACAACGACGTGCATGTCATCGGCATCTCGTCGCTGGCGGCGGGGCACAAGACGCTGGCGCCGAAGCTGATCGAGGCGCTGAAGGCCAATGGGGCGGGGGATATCCTCGTGATCTGTGGCGGGGTGATCCCGCAGCAGGATTACGACTATCTCTACAAGGCCGGGGTGAAGGCGATCTTCGGGCCGGGGACGAACATCCCGGCGGCGGCGAAGGACATCCTGACGCTGATCCGCCAGGCGCGGGGCTGAGCCGGGGCGTTCCTTCTGCGAAGGATCGGCGCCTGACGGCGGGGTTCTGGGCCTGATCCTTCGCAGAAGGATCAGGATGCGGGAACGATCCTTCTGCGAAGGATCATCCGCGTCGTCACTCCGGGAGGAATACGATCCTTCGCAGAAGGATCGCGCTACAGCTCGATCTCGCCGCTCGGCGCTTCCGGCTCCGCCTTTTCAGGCAGCGGCTCCAGCGGCGGCGCGTCGGCCTTGCGGCGGATCAGGATGTCGCCGTTCGGCAGCCGCTCCGGGGCCTCGTAATGCCGCAGGTCGCCGATCATCGCCAGCAGCTCGCGCGCGGCGGGCTGCATCTCCTTCAGGGCCTGGCCCATGTCGTCCATCATCGGCTCGGCCTCGTCCATCAGGCCGCGGAACAAAAGCCGCGCGCCCTCGCCGAGCAGGCTGAAGCCATCCTCGACATCGCCGGAGGCCTCGGGCACCGGCGGCGCCTCGGGCAGCGGCTCCTGCGCCTGGACCGCGGTCAGCGAGAGACACAGGGCGAGAGGGGCGATCAGCTGCTTCATCCTCCGCATATAGGCGCGGATCGGCGGAAATAAAGATCAGAGATCCAGCGTCACCGGGAAATGGTCGGAGGCCGCCAGCAGCGCGTCGCGCAGCTCGGGGACCTTGAAGCAGCCGGGGTCATTGAACGGGTGCCAGATCCGCCAGGACGGCCCCGCGGCGGCGAGGTCGGGCGAGACCATGATGAAGTCGAGCAGCGCCTCGAAATAGCGCTCCTGTGGCGCGAGCCAGAAGCGGGCGGTGGTCGGGCTGACGCCGACGCGCTGCCCCAGCGCCATCCGCGCATGCGGGTCGGTCAGTTGCAGCGGCGGCTCGGCCTCCGGCCCCAGCACGATCTCGATGCCGGACTGGCCGAAGAGCTTCTCGTATTCGTCGAGCCCCGGCCCGTCGTTGAAATCGCCCAGCACGATCAGGCTGTCGCCGCGTTCCAGATGCCCGACCACCCGCCGGCGGATCCAGACGCATTGCGCCAGCTGCTTGCGGCGGTTGTCGATCGAGATCCGGCTGAACTCGGCCGGGTTGCGCGTCCGGTGCGGTGCCTTCGACTTGGCATGCACGCCGATCATCCGAAGCGGCCTGCCGTCGGCGGTCAGCGCCAGCTCCAGCGGCGGCTTGGAGAAGCGGATCGGCTCCGGCTTGGCATCGACGTCGATGTCGAAGGGGAAGACCCGGTCGAAGCGCGGCGCCTTCGGATCCTCCTGCGGGTCGTGCCGCGCCGTGATCCGCGTGGGATCGTAGAGCAGGGCGATCTCCTGCTCGGTGCCGCTGGTGAAGCCGTGGATCGCCTTGGAGGCGCGCAGCCCGAAGGTCTTGGCGAAGCTCTCCAGCGCCTTCACCGTGCTGCGGCGGCTGCCGTGATCGGGCGCCTCGATCACCATCACCGCATCGGCGTCCAGCGCGGTGAAGACGATTCCCAGAGCCTCGGCCTGCTCGCGCCGGGTGATCCGGTAGCGGGCGGAAGGCTCGTTGTCGGCGCAAAGCCGGTCCCGGTTGTCGAACAGGGCGTTGAACCATTCGACATTGTAGCTGGCGATGCGCAGCCGGGTCATGCCGCCTGTTTCGCGCTGATCTCTTCCCAGGCCCGGTTGATGTCGATCATCCGCCGGCCGGCCAGCGCCACCGCCTCTTCCGGCACGCCGCGGGCGATCATCCGGTCGGGGTGGCTGTCGCGCACCGCGCGTTTCCAGGCCGCGCGGATCTCGGCCATCGGCGCGTCGGGCTCGACGCCCAGCACGTCATAGGGGTCGCGCGGCGCGTCGGTCACGAAACGGGCGCGCAGCGCGCGGAAGCAGCGGTCGCTGAGCCCGAAGATCCGGGCCACCTCGGTCAGGAAGGCCTCCTCCTGCGGGTGGTAGTCGCCATCCGCCATCGAGATGTGGAACAGCCCCTCCATCAGGTCGATCAGGATGCGGTCGTCGTCGCGGAACATCGCCTTGATCTTGCGGGCATAGGCGTCGAATCCGGCCACGTCCTGCCGGGCGAGGTTGAAGACGCGGCCGGCGTTCTCCTCCTCGCCCTCGGGGATGGCGAAGACCTGGCGGAAGGCCGTGACCTCGCCGCGGGTCACCTCGCCATCGGCCTTGGCGATCTTGGCCCCCAGCGCGATCACCGCGATGGTGAAGGCCACAGAGCGTTCCGGCGGGCTGCGCAGCCGGTCGAGCACGGCGGAGAGCCCTTCGCCGGCGGCGAGGGCAGCAAGGGCTTCGGTGATGCGGGTCCAGATCGACATGGGCGCCAGCATATCCCGCGCGCGCGGCGCTGTCAGGAGAGGATTTTCTGCATCAGCACGAGGTCATGGATCCGGCCGAACTTGAAGCCGACCTCGGGCAGCACCGCCACCTCGCGGTAGCCCATCGCCGCATGGAAGGCCCGGCCCTCGGGGTTGCCGCCGCTGACCCCGGCGAAGATCGAATGCGCCCCTGCGGCGCGGGCATGGTCCTCCACCGCCGTCATCAGCGCCCGGCCGATGCCCCGACCCCGGGCGGCGGGGCCGAGGAGGATGGTGTGCTCCATGGTCCGGCGATAGCCGATGCCGCCGCGGAACTGGCTGTAGCTGGCGAAGCCGAGGATCTCCCCCGCCTCCTCCGCCACGAGGAAGCGGTGCCCGGCCGCGTTGCGTTCGGCGATCAGCGCGCAGAGCTCGGCCTCGGTCTTCTCGGCCGCATTGAAGGTTACCAGCGTGTCGCGGATCATCGGGTTCCAGATCGCCAGGATGGCGGCGGCATCGCGGTTTGTGGCGGGGCGGATCATCGCAGCAGCCGCGTCCCCTGCGGGCCGTCGAAGCTGGCCTGCATCGCGAATGCGCCCGGCACGATCACCAGCCGCGGCTCGTCGATGCGTCCGTCCAGCGCTTGCCTCAGCGCCCCGGCCTCGGGATGGGCGATCTCCAGCCGGGTCAGCCGCAGGCCGGAGTCGGGCAGGCGGTCGGCGGGATGCGGCCCGTCCCACTGGATCAGCGCCGGGAAGCCGCCGCCGAAGGGCAGGCGGCCATCGGCGGGCACCGCCATCCGCCAGCGCAGGTCGCCGCGCGACAGCGCCACCGGCGCGCCGACGCCCGCGGGGCTGGCGGCGATCTCGGCGTCGAGATCGTCGCAACGGGCCACCCAGTTGGCGAGCCGCGGCGGGCCGGAGAAATGATCGAGGTCGAACCAGCGCGGCCAAGCCGGGGCAGGGGCCGCAGGATCGACGGCGATCACCTCGAGATAGAGGTCGCCCAGCCCCAAGAGCCGGTTGTGCGTTCCCATATGGCCATGCCGCCCGCCCCCCGCCAGCGTCACGCCGAGCGCGGCCTCGACGGCGGCGACGCCCTCGTCGAGGGTTTCGGCGGCGACGGCGAGGTGGTCGAGCCGGATCATCGCGGCAGGATAACTTCCGGCCGGCCGTGCAGCGCCGAGGCCAGCGACTTGAACCGCGCCTCGGCCACCTCGCCATAAAGCGAGGCGCCATCCTCGGTCAGGGTCAGCTCCAGCACCTTCAGCTTCGGCAGCCAGCGCAACGAGCCGGCGGCGGTCGGGTCGGCGACCGAGAACATCGCGCCGAAGCGCATCGCCTTGCCCAGCACCTCGGCATGCTGGATCTCCTGGTCGCTGAGCAGGCGGAACAGCGGCTCCAGCCGCGACCCGGAACGCGAGTTCTTGTAGCGGTGCAAGAGCGCCAGCCCGAGGAACACCCGCCCCGGATGGTCCAGCCCGCCGAGGTTGGCCCGGGTGGCGTTGTCGAAACAGACCTCGGCGCGGTAATCGGGATGCGCCCGCCATGTCGTGTCATGCAGCAGGCAGGCCGCCTTGATCAACCGCTGCCGCTCGGGCGGGGCGTTCTTGAACAGCGGCGAGAGGAAGGTGTAGAGCTTCTTGCCGAAGCCGGGGATCCGGGCCGAGGTCGCCTCGGCCACCCGCGCCGCCTCGATCAGCGGGTCGCGGGCGCGCAGCTTGGCCGGCATCTGCTCATAGAGCAGCCCCTCGCGGATGCCATAGGCCGAGACGTCGATCTCCTTCGGCTTGAAGATGCGCATCAACTCACGCAGCACCTCGCAGGCCAGCGGCACCAGCTCCATCCGGTCGGTCGAGGTGCCGGTGCGGACGCGCAGCGCGGTCAGGTCGCTGGAGGCGATCCAGTCCAGCGTCTCCATCAGCGACTTCGGCTGCATGCGGTATTCGTGCAGCACGGTCAGCGGATAGCCGCGCCGCTCCATGTCGAGCCGGCCGATCACCCGCCACGATCCGCCGACGAGGTAGATCCGGTCGCCGTCGGGCCGGATGATGTCCTTCAGCCCGCGCAACACGTTGACGATGTGCTTCTGCCGCACCGCAGGGTCGGAGGAGACCTGCTGCAGCCGGAACGGGCCCAGCGGCGAGGTGGCGCGCACCCCGACCTTGCCGCCGCCGATCCGGGCGAGCTCCATCGAGTTGCCGCCGATGTCGCAGACGATGCCGCGCGCGTCGGGCCAGCCCAGCAGCACGCCCTGCGCCGAAAGCCGGGCCTCCTCGTCGCCATCGATGACGAAGAGCTTCAACCCGGTCTCGCGCAGCACCTCTTCCTGGAACTCCGGCCCGTCCTCGGCCTCGCGCACCGCCGCGGTGGCGACGACGGTCATCGGCGAGACCTCCATCCCCTTGGCCAGCAGGGCGAAACGCTTCAGCGCCACCAGCGCCCGCTCGCGCCCGCGCGGGTTCAGCCGGTTGGTCTCGGCCAGACCCTGTCCCAGACCGCACATGATTTTCTCGTTGAAGAAATAGGCCGGGCTGCGCGCCGCGCCGTCGAACACCACCATCCGCACCGAGTTCGACCCCACATCGACCACGCCGACCCGCGACAGGGCGCGGGCCGAGGGGTCTTCGAACAGCGGGCGGCCGAAGGGGCCGAAGTCATCAGGGGCGGCGTCGGCGAGGGCGGGGTCGACGTCGGTCATGCACGGATTCTCCATCGGCTTGCGCGGATAAGTAACCGGCATGAGGCTCCGGTCAATCCCGAAGCTCACGCCGGGGCGTCATCCCGATGCGCGGCGAGCCGCGGCACGTCCTTCGCCCCGGCGGTGCCACGGCCCGAAAGTGACGGGTTTTCCATGAAGAACCGGTGGCAGTTGAACAGCGCGCCATCCTCTCCCGGCAGGTGGCGCAGATAGCGCCCATCCGGCTGCAGCACCCAGCTCTGCGCCTCGTCGGCGAGGTTGGCGGCCATGATCTGCCCGACGATCTGCGATTTCACCGTCGGGTTGTGCGCCTCGACCAGCGTCTCGACCCGGCGGTTCAGGTTGCGGCCCATCCAGTCGGCGGAGGAGAAGAACACCCGCGCCTTCTTCGAGGGCAGCCCATAGCCATTGCCGAAACAGACGATCCGGCTGTGTTCGAGGAAGCGGCCGACGATGGATTTCACCCGAATGTTTTCCGACAGGCCCTGCACCCCGGGTCGCAGCCCGCAGATGCCGCGGATGATCAGGCTGATCTTCACCCCGGCCTGACTGGCGGCATAGAGCGCGTCGATCAGCTCGGGGTCGATGATCGAGTTCACCTTCAGCCAGATCTCCGCCGGCCGCCCAGCCTTGGCATGCGCCGCCTCGGCGGCGATCAGCTCGTGCAGCCGCGGGCGCAGGCTGATCGGCGAGATGGCGAGGTTCTCCAGCCCCTCGGGCTGGACGTAGCCGGAGAGGTAGTTGAACACCTTGGTCGCATCGCGCCCCAGCGCCGCGTCGCAGGTGAAGAACGAGAGATCCGTGTAGATCCGCGCCGTGATCGGGTGGTAGTTGCCGGTCCCGTAATGGGTGTAGGTCACGAGGTTGTCGCCCTCGCGCCGCACGACCGTCGAGATCTTGGCATGGGTCTTGTAATGGATGAAGCCGTAGACGACATGCGCCCCCGCCCGCTCCAGCCGGCGCGACTGGCGGATGTTGGCGGCCTCGTCGAAGCGGGCCTTCAGCTCCACCAGCGCCGTCACCGATTTCCCCGCCTCCGCCGCTTCGCAGAGCGCCGAGACGATCGGGCTGTCATGCGACGTGCGGTAGAGCGTCTGCTTGATCGCCAGCACGTCCGGGTCGGTCGCCGCCTGCTGCAGGAAGCGGATCACCATGTCGAAGGTCTCATAGGGGTGATGCAGCAGCATGTCCTTCTGCCGGATCGCCGCGAACATGTCGCCCTCGTGATCCGTCACCCGCTCCGGCACGCGGGGGGTGAAGGCGGGCCACAGCAGGTCGGGCCGCGACGAGATCACCAGCTCCTTCAGATCCGCGACCCCCAGCAGCCCGCGCACCTCCACCACCTCGTCGGGGGTGACGCCCAGCTCTTCCATGATGAGCGCATGCAGGTCATGCGGCGCGCCGGCCGAGATCTTCATGCGGATCACCTCGCCGCGGCGGCGGCGCTTCAGCGCGGTCTCGAACTCGCGCACCAGATCCTCGGCCTCGTCCTCCACCTCCAGATCGCTGTCGCGCAGCACCCGGAAGGCGCAATGGCCGCGGTCGGTATAGCCGGGGAACAGCATGTTCAGATGCAGGAGAAGCAGCTCTTCCAGTGGCAGGAAACGGTGCTCGCCCGGCTTAGCCGGCAGGGCCACGAAGCGGGCGATCTGCTGCGGGATCGGCAGCAGCGCCTGCAGGCTGCGCCGGTCCGAACCGCGCTCCAGCTCCAGCCCCAGACAGAAGCCGGTGTTGGGGATGAAGGGAAAGGGATGCGCCGGGTCGATCGCCAGCGGCGACAGCACCGGGAAGACCTTGTTGAGGAAGTGATCCTCCAGATGCTTCAGATCGCGCGCCGTCAGCTTGGAGCGCGTCAGGATCGAGATGCCCTCGGCCTCCATCTCGCGCTTGAGCTTGTTCCACACGCTCTGCTGGGTCTGCATCAGCCGCCGCGCATCGGCGTTGATCAGCACCAGCTGGTCGGCGGGGCTGCGGCCATCCTCGGAATGGGTCGGGTTGCCGCTGCGCGCCAGCGCCCGCAGCCCGGCGACGCGGACGGTGTAGAATTCGTCGAGATTGGTGGCCGAGATCGACAGGAAGCGCAGCCGCTCCAGCAGAGGCACCTTGGTGTTCGACGCCTCGTCCAGCACCCGCCAGTTGAAGGCCAGCCAGCTGAGTTCCCGATTGAAGAATCTGCGTGGCCCGGTGGTCTCGGCCTCGCTCAGCTTCACGGGGGTCATGAAGGGCGCCTTGAGAAAATCTGCCTGTGTCATCCGCCTGCTTTCGAATTTTCGCCTGCTTATCGGTGTGCAGCGTGAAGCTTTTGTGACATCAGATCATCCGGTTTCCAGCCTGTCCAGAACCGCCGCCGCCAGCGCGCGGGTCACGGGGCGCCCCTCGGCCAGCGACCGCGCATCGAGCGCCGTCACCAGCCCGCGCGCCGCTTCGAAGGACCGGTCCATCCGCTGCACCAGATAGGGGATCAGCGCCGGTTGCACCGCGATCTGCCGGTCTGCGAAGAGCTTGATCAGCACCGCCGACAGAAGCGCGTCGTCCGGCGGCTCCAGCCGGGTCACCGCCGCCGCCTGCACCCGGCTGGCGAGATCCGGCAGCCCCAGCCGCCAGTCGCGCGGCGGGCTGTCCGCGGTCATCAGGAGCACGCCTCCCTGCGCCGCCAGCAGGTTGTGCAGATGGAACAGCGCCTCCTCCGCCGCGCGGTCGGGCAGGGCGTCGGCATCCTCCACCGCCACCGCCCCGGCGGCGGCCAGCGCCGGAATCGCCGCGGCGGCGAGCTCGGCCGCGGGGATGATCTCGGCCGTGGTCATCGCCGCCCAGACATGCACCAGATGGGTCTTGCCGGCGCCGGTCGGGCCGACCAGCACCATCTTGCCACGCGGCCAGTCGCGCCAGCCGTCCAGCGCGGCCAGCGCCAGCGCGTTGGCGGGCGAGACGAAGAAATCCTCGCGCCGCAGCGCGGGCCGCACCGGCAGGTCGAAGGCAAGCTGTCCCTTCACCGATCTTCCTCGAGAAGGACGATGCTCTCCTTGCCGCGATAAAGCCGGCTGCCGGTGTATTGCGACAGGCCGAAGCGCATCAGCACCCCGATCGCCGCCGCCACCGGCACCGCCACCAGCATGCCGACGAAGCCGAAGAGCGTGCCGAAGGCCGAGAGCGCGAACAGAAGCCACAACGGATGCAGCCCGACCGAGCCGCCGACCAGCCGCGGGGTGATGACATTGCCCTCGAGGAACTGCCCCAGCGCGAAGATCCCGGCGATCAGCCCGATCGAGAACCAGTCGCCCCAGAACTGGAAGAGCGCGAGCCCCAGCGCCAACGCCCCGCCGATCAGCGCGCCGACGTAGGGAATGAAGGTGATCGCCCCAGCGATGGCCCCGACGATCAGCCCGAACTGCAGCCCCGCCGCCATCAGCGCCACCGAGTAGAAGGTGCCGAGCGCCAGACAGACCGAGATCTGGCCGCGCACGAAGCCCGCCAGCACCCGGTCGATGTCGCGCGCCAGCTGGCGCAGGGTCGGCGCATGGTCGCGCGGCAGCCAGCTGTCGACCTTGGCCACCATCTTGTCCCAGTCGAGCAGCAGGTAGAAGGCCACCACCGGCACCACCACCATGAAGACGATGGCGTTGATCACGCTGTAGGCCGAGAGCAGCAGGGTGTTGGCCAGTTCGCCGCCGCGCTCCTTGATCGTGTCGCCGATCGAGAGCAGCGTCTGGCGGATCGTGCTCGTCTCGTCGTTCAGGTCGGGGAAGCGCTCGGTGAGGAAGCTCTGCAGCTGGCGGAAGATCTCGGGCGCCTGGTCGATCAGTGCGGTGAGCTGCGAGATCAGCGTCGGGATCACCGCGAGCACCAGCAGCACCGCGACCAGCAGCATGGCGACCGAGATCACCGTGGTCGCCATCACCCGGCTCAGCCCGGCGCGCTGCAGCCGGTCGGCCAGCGGGTCGAGGAAATAGGCGATGGCCCCGCCGACGAGGAAGGGCAGGATCGTGTCGCCGAGGAGCCAGAGCACGAGGAGGAACAGCACTGCGGCGAGGCCCCAGTACCTGGCTTGGTGATTGACCGAAAGGACCATCGCGACACCCCGTTGTTGCTTGTGACAGATGGCCCAAGCCCCCGCCCCATGCAAGGGCGCAGCACCCCGCCCGCCGGTTTTCGCCCGACCGGGGGCCCCGTCCGGGACACACGGCGCGGGGGCCACGGATTTTCTGCGAAAATCCGCAGGGCGCGTTTTCTGCGAAAACGCCGGCCGGATCTTTCGCAGAAAGATCGCCTCCCCCCGGCCCCGGCAGGCTCCCGCCCGCCGATCCCCGGGCCCCTCGGCGCCGGCAGCGCTTGCCTGCCCTTCGCCGCTCGCCTAAACCCCTTCCCAACCACGCCAGTTCACAGGGGCTTCCTCATGCGTCTCAGCCGTTACTTCCTGCCCGTCCTGAAAGAGAACCCCGCCGAGGCGCAGATCGTGTCGCACCGCTACATGCTGCGCGCCGGGATGATCAAGCAGCAGGCGGCGGGCATCTATTCCTGGCTGCCGCTCGGCTTCAAGGTGCTGCGCCGGATCGAGCAGATCGTGCATGAGGAACAGGCCCGCGCCGGGCACATCCCGCTGCTGATGCCGACGCTGCAGCCGGCCGATCTCTGGCGCGAGAGCGGGCGCTACGACGATTACGGTCAGGAGATGCTGCGCATCAAGGACCGGCAGGAGCGCGAGATGCTCTACGGGCCCACCAACGAGGAGATGATCACCGACATCTTCCGCAGCCATGTGGGCAGCTACAAGGACCTGCCGCTGACGCTCTACCACATCCAGTGGAAGTTCCGCGACGAGATGCGCCCGCGCTTCGGCGTGATGCGCGGTCGCGAGTTCCTGATGAAGGACGGCTACAACTTCGACCTGACCAAGGAAGACGCGCTGCACGCCTACAACCGCCATCTGGTGAGCTACCTGCGCACCTACGAGCGCATGGGCCTGCAGGCGATCCCGATGCGCGCGGATTCGGGCCCGATCGGCGGCGATGACACGCATGAATTCCTCGTGCTGGCCGCGACCGGCGAATCCGAAGTGTTCTACGACAGCGCCGTGACCGACATCCGTCTGGGCCAGCGCGAGATCGACTATGACGACAAGGCGCAGTGCCAGGCGGTGATGGAGGAGTTCACCTCGCTCTACGCCCGCACCGACGAGACCCATGACGCGGCCCTGTTCGACGCGATCCCGGAAGAGCGCCGCAAGTCGGCGCGCGGCATCGAGGTCGGGCAGATCTTCTACTTCGGCACCAAATATTCCGAGCCGATGGGCGCGACCGTCGTCACCCCCGACGGCAGCCGCGTGCCGGTCCACATGGGCTCGCATGGCATCGGCGTCTCGCGCCTGCTTGGCGCGATCATCGAGGCCAGCCATGACGACAAGGGCATCATCTGGCCCGAGGGCGTCACCCCGTTCGGCGTCGGCATCGTCAACCTCAAGCAGGGCGACAGCTCGACCGATCTGGCCTGCGAGGGGCTCTACCGCGATCTCAAGGCCAAGGGCCTCGACCCGCTCTACGACGACCGCGACGAGCGGGCCGGGGCGAAATTCGCCACGATGGACCTGATCGGCCTGCCCTGGCGCATCACCGTCGGCCCGCGCGGCATCGCCAATGGCAAGGTGGAACTGACCTCGCGCCGCACCGGCGTCAGCGAGGAGATGTCTGCCGGCGACGCGATCGAGCGGCTGGTCCAGATCTACGCCGGGATCTGAGCCGGAAAAATCTTCAGAAGATTTTTCCCAAGATCCTTCTGAAGGATCTTGGGTCCCGGTCTTCAACAGGAGCGACCCATGGCCAAGCGCACCGCGCCTTTCGCCGGATTCGAGTGGATGATCGCCTGGCGCTACCTGCGCGCCCGGCGCGCCGAGGGCGGCGTGTCGGTGATGACCTGGATCAGCCTGATCGGCATCACCCTCGCCGTCTTCGCGCTGATCGCCACGCTGGCCGTCCGCGCCGGCTTCCGCGCCGAATTCGTCGACACGATCCTCGGCGCCAATGCCCATGTCACCGTCTATTCGGCGGGGCGCGTCACCGAGACCGGGCAGATGATCCGCGGCTTCGAGGATTATGACGCCGTGTCCGAGCGGGTGGCGGCGGTGCCGGGTGTCACCCGCGCCGCCCCCCTCGTGAAGGGGCAAGTGATGGTGACGGCGGGCGAGACCAACCTCGGCGCCGAGGTCTTCGGCATGCGGGCCGAGGATCTGAAGTCGATCCCCCGGGTCGGGATCGGCGCCGACGCCTTCGGCGATATCGGGCGCTACGACGAGGGCATCGCCATCGGCTCCGGCATCGCGCGCGAGCTGGGGGTGACGGTCGGCGACCGGATCCGGCTGATCTCGCCCAACGGGGTGAAGACCGCCTTCGGCACCTCGCCGCGGGTCTCGGCCTATGAGGTGGTCTATGTCTTCACCGCCGGGCGCTACGACATCGACCGGACACGGATCTACCTGCCCTTCGCCGAGGCGCAGAGCTATTTCAACCGCGAGGGCGTCGCCGACGAGATCGAGGTGATGGTGACCGAGCCCGAAGAGGTCGACGCGCTGGCGCTGCCCCTGATGCAGGCGGCGGGCGAGGGGTCGATGCTCTGGACCTGGCGGGATTCGGCGGGGAGCTTCCTCAGGGCGCTGGATATCGAGGACAACGTGATGTTCATCATCCTGTCGATCCTCGTGCTGATCGCGGCGATGAACATCATCTCGGGGCTGATCATGCTGGTGAAGAACAAGGGCCGCGACATCGGCATCCTGCGGACGATGGGGCTGACCGAGGGCTCGATCCTGCGGGTGTTCTTCATCTGCGGCGCCTCGACCGGGCTGATCGGCACGGCGATGGGGGTGCTTCTCGGCTGTCTCTTCGCGATCTACATCGACCCGATCTTTTCCCTCGTGAACTACGTCGCCGGGGGCGGGGTCTGGGATCCGTCGATCCGCGGCATCTATGCCCTGCCGGCCAAGCTGCAGCCGGTGGACGTGCTCTCGGCGGTCTCGCTGTCGCTGGGCCTGTCCTTCATCGTCACGCTGTTTCCGGCGCGGCGGGCGGCGCGGATGAACCCGGTGGAGGCGCTGCGCTATGAGTGAGACGATGCTGCGGCTGGAGGGGCTCCGCAAGGCCTACAACAAGGGCAAGCCCGGCGAGGTGACGGTGCTGCGCGGGGCGACGATCTCGGTCGCGCGGGGCGAGGTGGTGGCGCTGGTCGCGCCCTCGGGGGCGGGGAAGTCGACGCTGCTGCATATCGCGGGGCTGCTCGATACCGCCGACGAGGGAGTGGTGGAGATCGGCGGGGAAGACATGGCGGGCCTGTCGGACCGGGCCCGGACCGAGGCGCGGCGGGCGGATGTGGGGTTCATCTACCAGTTCCACCACCTCCTGCCCGAGTTCTCGGCGCTGGAGAACATCGTGTTGCCGCAGCTGGCGAACGGGGTGCCGCGGGCGGCGGCGGCGGCGCGGGCCGGGGAGCTCTTGGAACGGGTCGGGATCGCGGCGCGGGCGGGGCATCGGCCGGCGGCGCTGTCGGGGGGCGAGCAGCAGCGGGTGGCCTTCTGCCGGGCCATGGCGAACGGCCCGCGGCTGTTGCTGGCGGATGAGCCCACCGGGAACCTCGATCCCGGCACCTCGGATCAGGTCTTCGGCGTGTTGATGGATCTGGTGCGCGAGACCGGGCTTTCGGCGCTGATCGCCACGCATAATCTGGAGCTGGCGGCGCGGATGGACCGGGTGGTGCGGCTGGAGGCGGGGCGGGTCGTGTGATTTTCACGCGTGAAACGGGCGGCAAATGCCTGATTTCACGGGAAAAGCCGATTTCGCTTAACGAATTTTAAACCATTTGCCCCGCCATGATCTGCGTCATGGAGCGGGCGCCCGGCTTCTGTTGTGCTGGGCCGAGCCTCAGGAGGACATCATGCGCCTGCCATCCCGCCTCATCCTTGCCCTCGCCGCCGCGACGCTTGCGGCCTGCGTTCCGCCCGAGACCCCGACGGGGAAATCCGATTTCGATGCGCTCTGCGCCGGTTGCCACGGGCTCGGCGGCAAGGGCGACGGCGACATGGCGGCGATGCTCGACCAGAAGCCGGCGGACCTGACGACGCTGTCGGCGAAGAACAACGGCCATTACCCGGGCACCGAGATCATGGCGCAGATCTGGGGCTATGCGAAGCCGCAGGGCCGGGTGATGCCGGAGTTCGGGCCGCTTCTGGAAGGCGATCTGGTGCCCTTCGACAGCGGCGACGGGATATTGACGCCGACGCCGATCCGGTTGGTGCAGTTGGAGCAATATGTGCGGGGGTTGCAGGAGAAGTGAAGCGCCGGGTGGGGGCGGGGTGGAACCCCACCCTACAAGGGTGCGCAATGAATGCGCACCCTACGGGGCTTGCGCAATGAATTCGCCCCTTATGGGCGTTGGGGAGGGGTGGGGTGGAACCTCACCCTACGAGGCGTGGTGGATGCCGCGCCGATGGAGGCGCCAAGGGGACGGATGTCTTGAGTGACGCGTAGGGCGGGTTTCACCCCACCATGCGTGCTGCCACTCGGCAGGACGCCGTCAGTGAGGCGTAGGGTGGAGTTTCACCCACCCGTCTCCTGCGGCGGGCCTCTTGGGGCCGTCAGAGCCCCAGCGCCTCGCGCAGCTTGGCATTGGCGCGGGTCTGCCAGCCTTTGCCGCCGGCCTTCAGCCGGGCAAGCACGTCGCGGTCGAGATACATGGTGACGCGCTGCTTGCGCTCTTCCTCGGGCAGCACCGGGCGGCCGTGGCGGCGCAGGATCTCCACCAGTTCGGGAAAATCGGTGACCGGGCGGGCGCGGGCGAAATCCTCTTCGGTCCAGATCCAGGTGTCCGGGTCCGACTCGGCGGCGGCGGTGATCGCGGCGTCTTCCTCGGGGGAGATCGGCGCTAGCTTCCTCGTTCTGCGATCCATAGCTTTTCCTCCCGGCCATTCGCCTTGCGCAGGCAGATAATCCGAATGCGCCCGCTTCGGCGCGTGAAGGCGACGAAGTGCACTCTCGGTCCGATCAGCCCGAGAGCCGCCTCGCGGAGTTCACTGTAGTCGCGCCGCGCGTCGGTTCGGATCAGCGCCGAAGACCATTCGAAATCTTCGATAGCCGCGAAATCCACGCCATGCTTGGCGAGGTTGCTGCGGCGCTTCTCCTCGTCCCAGTCCCACATTTAATATGCATACATTAAGGCGTCAAGCGTGACGCCCATCCTGTCGCAGCGGTGGTTACAGGGAGGTTAAGCCCCGGGGGAGATCAGACGTCGAGCTCCTCCACGAAGCGCGCGTTCTCCTGGATGTACTGGAAGCGCAGCTCGGGTTTCTTGCCCATCAGCCGCTCCACCAGATCGCCGGTCTCGCCCGGTTCGTCCTCGTCGATGCTCACCCGGATCAGCTTGCGGGTGAGGGGGTTCATCGTGGTGTCCTTGAGGTCCTTGGCGTCCATCTCGCCCAGACCCTTGAAGCGCTGCACGTCGATCTTGCCCTTGCCGCCGAGGCCCTTGGCGAGCCACAGCTCCTTCTCCACGTCGTCGGCCACATACATCCGCCGCGCGCCCTGGGTCAGGCGGTAGAGCGGCGGGCAGGCGAGGTAGAGGTGGCCCTTGTCGATCATCGGGCGCATCTGGGTGTAGAAGAAGGTCATCAGCAGCGAGGCGATATGGGCGCCGTCGACATCGGCGTCGGTCATGATGATGATCTTGTCGTAGCGCAGGTCGTCGACCTTGAAGCGGGTGCCCATCGAGACGCCGAGCGCCTCGCAGATGTCGCGGATTTCCGAATTGTCGTTCAGTTTCGCCGAGGCGGCGCCGAGGACGTTGAGGATCTTGCCCTTCAGCGGCAGGAGGGCCTGGGTCTCGCGGTCGCGCGCGCCCTTGGCGGAACCGCCGGCCGAGTCGCCCTCGACGATGAAGAGCTCGGTGCCCTCGCGGGTCTTCGAGGTGCAGTCGGTCAGCTTGCCGGGCAGGCGCAGCTTCTTGGTGGCGGTCTTGCGGGCGGTTTCCTTTTCCTGGCGGCGGCGCAGGCGTTCCTCGGCGCGCAGCACGAGGAAATCGAGGATGGCCCCGGCGGATTTCGTGTTGGCGGCGAGCCAGTTGTCGAAATGGTCGCGCACGGCGTTTTCCACCAGGCGCGCGGCCTCTTCGGTGGCGAGGCGGTCCTTGGTCTGGCCGACGAATTGCGGCTCGCGGATGAAGACCGAGATCAGCGCGCAGCCGCCGGCGAGCATGTCGTCGCGGGTGATCTGGTCGGCCTTGCGGTTCTTGACCAGCTCGCCATAGGCGCGGATGCCCTTGAGGATGGCTGACCAGAAGCCGCTTTCATGCGTGCCGCCTTCGGGGGTGGGGACGGTGTTGCAGTAGGACTGGATGAAGCCGTCGCGCGCAGGCGTCCAGTTGATCGCCCATTCGACCGAGCCGGGGATGTTGAACTTCTCCTGGAAGCCGATCTTCCCGGCGAAGGGCTTCTCGGCATAGGTGGTGGCGCTGCTGAGCTGTTCGGCGAGGTAGTCGGCGAGGCCGCCGGGGAAGTGGAACACGGCCTCCTGCGGGGTATCGCCGTCGGCAATGGCGGATTTCCAGCGGATCTCGACGCCGGAGAAGAGATAGGCCTTGGAGCGGACCATCTTCAGCAGGCGGGCGGGCTTGAACTGGAGGTGGCCGAAGATCTCGGGATCGGGGTGGAAGGTGACCGAGGTGCCGCGGCGGTTCGGAGCGGGGCCGATCATCTTGACCGGGCCCTGCGGGATGCCGCGGGAGAAGCTCTGGGCGTAGAGCTCGCGGTTGCGGGCGACCTCGACCCGCATGGTGTCGGAGAGGGCGTTGACCACCGAGGCGCCGACGCCGTGCAGGCCGCCGGAGGTCTGGTAGGCCTTGCCGGAGAATTTCCCGCCTGAGTGCAGCGTGCAGAGGATGACCTCCAGCGCGGATTTGTTGGGGAATTTCGGATGCGGGTCGATCGGGATGCCGCGGCCGTTGTCGCGGATGGTGATGGAGTAATCGGCGTGCAGCTCCACCTCGATCCGTGTGGCGTGACCGGCGACGGCCTCATCCATCGAGTTGTCGAGCACCTCGGCGACGAGGTGGTGCAGGGCGCGCTCGTCCGTGCCGCCGATATACATGCCGGGGCGTTTGCGGACGGGCTCCAGCCCTTCCAGCACCTCGATGGAGGAGGCGTCATAGGTTTCCGGCTGGCCGGAGAGGAGATCGTTGGCCATTGGGTGCTCGATTCTCTTTAAGTCTTGTTGGGGTAGCAGTAGAGCATCCCAAGCGAGGGGTTCGCAAGATCTGGGGTCAGCGGGATTTCGCACGCAGCCAGTCGGCGAGGGCGGATTCATCCATGTGACCCTGCGCCACGCGGATGATGACGGGGCCGACATCCTCTGCCTGCCATGCGATCTGGACACCGTTGAGGTCAAGACAGACGTCCATGGACTGATGGGCGGTGCGCTTGTTGGCGTCGTTGAAGCAATGGCCGCGGGCGATGGCGACGGCATAGGCGGCGGCGAGGTCGAAGACATCGACCACGAGACCGTAGGCCAGCCGGTTGTCCACGCGTGCGAGCGCCCCTTCGAGAGAGGCGCCGCCGGCGCGCCCGGTGAGTTCCCCGGGGTTCAGAACGGCATCGTGAATCGCTTCGACCAGATCGAGGGTCAGCACCTGGAACATCTGCACAGACTCAAAACGGGCTCAAAACGGGCTCAAAACGGGAAACTCACTTGTCCTTGAGGTAGTCGAGGACGGGCTGGTTGACCGCCCGGCGGCGCGCGAGGCTTTCCATCACCTCTTCGCGGGTGGCAGCACGCGGCTCTTCGCTGGCGACCGCATCGGCGGGAACGAGGTAGCCGACCAGCGCCGAGTTCTTGAGGATCGCCACCGGCTTGCCGCCCGAGCGTTCCAGCACCTTATGCGGTTCACGCAATTCGGTCATCGTGGCGATATGCGGCGTCAGAAGACGGGTCATGCGGACCTCCTGTGCATTGTGCGGTGGAATATACACTGAAATACACAAAAGGCAAGCTGCGCCCGCCGGGAGGGCGGGCGCGCAGGGCTCATGCAGGCTCTTCGAGCCGCTTCTGCATCATGCTCTGGAAGCCGGGGCGGGACTGGCAGCGTTCCAGCCAGGCCTTCACCTTGGGGTGCTCCTCCATCAGCGCCGCATGGCCTTGGGCGTAGCGCAGGCATTCGGCGGTGTTGATGTCGGCCACGGTGAAGCGGTCGCCCATCAGGTAGTCATGCGCCGCGAGATGATCCTCCAGCCGCTTCAGCGGGCGGCGCAGCTTCTGCGCGGCGATGGCGAGACCGGCCTGACCCTCGCGGGTGGCGTCGCCGCCGTCCTGCTGGATGAACAGGATTTCCAGCGACGGTCCCTCCAGCGAGGTGGCGGCGAAGAGCGCCCATTGCGTCATCAGCGCGCCTTCCGCCGGTGTCTGCGGCCCGAACAGGCCGCCGTGGTTGCGGGCGATGTAGAGCGTGATCGCCAGAGACTCGGTGAGCACCAGCCCGTCGGCGTCCATGCAGGGGATCTGGCCCAGCGGGTTCACCTTGAGGAATTCGGGGGAGGCGGTGTTCAG
Organism: Cereibacter changlensis JA139; assembly: GCF_003034985.1. Lineage (GTDB taxonomy): Bacteria > Pseudomonadota > Alphaproteobacteria > Rhodobacterales > Rhodobacteraceae > Cereibacter > Cereibacter changlensis. The sequence goes on along the minus strand of NZ_PZKG01000013.1, from coordinate 3,991 downwards.
CGGCGCGTCGGGGCCGGTGGCGTCGCTGAGCCGGTAGGCCTGGATCACCGGGACGTGGCGGAACGGCAGGCCGAGTTCGGCCAGAAGCCAGAGCGGGCGCGACGCGCGCGAGCGGTAGACGCCGTAGATCGTGAGCATGGGAACCTCCGTGGGACAGCGTGACCCTAGACCTGCCGCGGGGGAAGGAAAAGGGGGCTGCGCCTCTCTTGCGGTGGTGCTGCGACAGGAAGGCGCAACTTCCGGTAGAGCGTTTATTTCATTGGGATTTTAGGTGACGTAACGTAGCATTCCGGTCATGGGGGAGCGCGAGGAAACCATGACGGAGGAGGATCCCGTCCGCGAGCGCCGGGCGGAGATCATCGGCCTGCTCTACGAGGTTGCGCTGGACCCGAGCCGACTCGGCGCGCTGGCCCAGGCCTGGCAACGCCATGCCGCGGCGCTGCCGCATGGCTCCCTCGACGATCCGCAGATCGAGGCGCATCTGCGCCGCGCCTCGCAGTTCCTCGGCCGGCTGGCGGCGGCCCGGGCCGAGACCGGGATCCGCGCGCTGCTCGACGGCATTCCCCGGCTGGCCGCCTTCGTCAGCGATGGGGTGCTGCGGATCGCCGCCTGCAACCGGGCGGCGGCGCTGGCCTTCCGCATCACCGAGGGCGCGCCGCTGAGCGCGCTGCCCTTCGACCCCGCCGACGGGGCGGCGCTGACCGCGGCGATCCGCCGGGTGGCCTCGCGCCGGGCCGAGCGGCTGATCACGCTGCGCCTGCGCTCGACGCTGACCGGCGGGCCTGTGATCCTGCGGGTCAGCCCGGCCGACAGCGCCGAGCTCAGGCCGCTGGCGCTGGTGCTGTCGACCGAGCTGGTCTGGCCCGAGGGTTTCGCCGAGACCGTGCAGCAGGCCTTCAGCCTGACCGCGGCCGAGGTGGACATCGTGCGCGGCGTGACGCTGGGCCTGCCGATCCGCGACATCGCCGAGGTTCGCGCCCGCTCGGTCGACACGGTGCGGACCCAGATGCGCTCGATCCTCGCCAAGACCGAGACCCATTCCCAGGCCGAGCTGGTGCGGGTGGTGCTGGGGCTGATGGACCTCGCGCTGACCCCGCTCGGCCCGCTGGAGCCGCCGGCGCTGGGCGCGCTGCCGGAGACGGCGCCGCCACGGACGCTGGTGCTGCCGGACGGCCGGCGGCTGGACTGGATCGAGTTCGGCGATCCCCAAGGCGCCGCCTGTCTCTACATGCCCTCCGAATTCGGCTTCAGCCGCTGGCCGGCCGCCGCCGAGCGCGAGGCGGCGGCGCGCGGGATCCGGGTCATCGCGCCGATCCGCGCCGGCTACGGCCGCAGCGACCCGCCCTCCCGCGGCAGCGACCCGCTGACCGCGGTGACGCTGGATTACGCGGCGGTGCTGGACCATCTGGGGCTGGAGCGGGTGGCGGTGCTGGCGCTGGGGGCGGATCTGCGCTTTGCCGCCAATCTGGCGCTGCTGCACCCGGGGCGGGTGACCGGCATCCTCGGCTGCGCCGCCCGACTGCCGCTGCGCAGCCCGGCGCAGCGCGACCGGCTGGGCCCCTGGCAGCGCTTCGTCGCGGTGAACGCCCGCTCCGCCCCGCGGATGCTCGGTTTCCTGATCCAGGCCGCCTTCGCGCTGGGCCGGCGGCGGGGCAAGCAGGCGCTGCTGACCCAGGCGCTGGCCGGCTCCGCTGCCGATCTCGCCGTGCTGGCCGATCCGGAGCTGCGCGACGCGCTGCTGCAGGGCTCTGAGATCTGCCTCGGGGCGCGCGCCTCGGCGCATGACGCCTTCGCTCGCGACATGATCGGGGCGCAGAAGGACTGGTCGGGCCTGCTGCGCGCCTGCCGGGTTCCGATCCTGCTGCTGCAGGGCGACGCCGACCCCGGTGCGCCGGCGCCGACGATTCGCGATCTCGCCCGGGACTTTCCGGAGGTTGAAGTGGAGATGGTGTCGCACAGCGGCCAGTTGCTGTTCGTCTCGCGCTGGTTGCAGGCGCTGGACCGGCTGGGCGAAATTCTGCCCCGCTGAGTGAAGTTAACCGCCCCTCGAGGCCCGACCTACCGCAGATGGGGTATGCGCGGAAACGCGCCGAGCGCTACCACGGTCCTGTGCCGAAGACCTTTTCCAATTCAGCTTTGTGAACAAGACCTTTGTACCAAGGGGGGCGACGGCGCGAAGGACGGCCGTCGCCCCTTTTTCCATTGCTGCAAGGCCTTTGCAGTTTCGAGGCTTGGCTGCCGGGGCTTGCTGCGCAGGCCCGGCTATAGCCTCGCGGTCGGCCCCGTGCGATCCGCAGTCCTGCACATCCGGCCACTGTCCCTGCACCCGCCGCCTGGGCTTGGCAGAGCTCAAGGCCCCCAGCGCTGGCCGAAGGCCGGGATGTCCTGGTCGAGCAGCGGCTGGAGCAATGAAGGAACGGGACTGCGCGCAGCCCCATGACGCAGTCCTTTGCAGGCGCAGGACCGGAAACCGCGACGCCGAGATCGCCGAGGGCCGCGCCCCTGTCGGACGCTCGGCGCCGGTCGATCTCCTTGCCCGGAAGCCGCGGGGATGAGCTTTCGAAACCGCCCGATTTCGCGGCATATTGCCGGGAGGGCCGGCACAGGATAGGGGATCGTCATGACCCGTCCCCTCACCCTCACCGGCCATGCCCGCGCGACGCTGGCGCTGGGGCTGCCGCTGATCGGCAGCCACCTGGCGCAGATGTCGCTGCATGTCGCCGACACGGTGATGCTGGGCTGGTACGGCGTCACCGAGCTCGCCTCGGTGGTGCTGGGGGCCTCGCTGTTCTTCATCGTCTTCATCCTCGGCTCGGGCTTCGCCCAGGCGGTGATGCCGATGGTGGCACAGGCGCTCGGCCGCGGCGACGAGGCCCAGGTGCGGCGCGACACCCGGATGGGGCTTTGGCTCTCGATCGGCTTCGGGCTGATCTGCTACCCGCTGTTCTGGCACGCCGGCCCGATCCTGCGCGCCGCCGGGCAGGACCCCGAGGTGGCGCAGCTGGCCGAGGATTACCTGCGCATCGCCGGTCTCGGCATGATCCCGGCGCTGCTGGTCATGGTGCTGAAGAGCTACCTCGCGGCGCTGGAGCGCGCCCAGGTGGTGCTCTGGGCCACGCTGGCGGCGGTCGGGCTGAATGTCGCGCTGAACTGGCTGCTGATCTTCGGCAATGCCGGCGCGCCGGAGCTCGGCGTGCGCGGCGCGGCCATCGCCTCGGTGGCGGTGCAGCTGCTGACGCTGGCGGTGCTCGGCGCCTATGCCGCGCTCCTGCCGGCGCTGCGCCGCTTCCACCTGTTCCAGCGCTTCTGGCGGCCCGACTGGCAGGCGCTGCGCCAGGTCTTCGCGCTGGGCTGGCCGATCGGCCTCACCGGCCTCGCCGAGGGCAGCATCTTCCAGGCCTCGGCGCTGATGATGGGCTGGATCGGCACGGTGGAGCTCGCCGCCCATGGCATCGCGCTGGAGATCGCGGCCCTGGCCTTCATGGTCCACCTCGGCCTGTCGAACGCCGCCACGGTCCGCGCCGGCCGCGCCCAGGGCAGGGGCGACGCGAAGGGCCTGCGTGACGGGGCGAAAGTGGCCATCGGCCTGTCGCTCGGCTTCGGCCTGAGCATGGTGGCGCTGTTCCTGACGCTGCCGGGGCCGATCGTGGCGCTGTTCCTCGACCGCGCCAACCCGGATTCCGCCGCGATCATCGCCTTCGGCTCGGTGCTCCTGGCGCTGGCGGCGCTGTTCCAGATCGCCGACGCGCTGCAGGTCATGGCGCTGGGCCTGCTGCGCGGCCTGCGCGACACGCGGGTGCCGATGCTGCTCGCCACCATAAGCTACTGGCTGATCGGCATCCCGGCGAGCTACATCCTCGCCTTTCCGCTGGGCCTCGGCGGGGCCGGCCTCTGGATGGGCCTCGTCATCGGCCTCACCGTCGCCGCCGTCCTGCTGATGACCCGGTTCTGGCGCCGCGCGCCGAAACCCTGATCCCCTCACCTTGCGCAA